>JAIMAT010000115.1 GCA_023511835.1 Bacillota bacterium
CGGCGGCCGGCGATCTCTACGTGGTCCTGGCCGGCTGGGACGGCTCCGGGCGGGCGGGCCTGGAGATCTATGTCAATCCGCTGGTGGACTGGCTCTGGCTGGGCGGCCTGCTCCTCATCCTGGGCACGGCCTTCTCGCTCTGGCCGCGGCCCGCCGTCCGCCTGGCGGCGGTGGACCCCGAGCGCGAGCGCCTCTTCGGCCTCCTGCGCGAGCTGGAGTACGACCGCCGCATGGGCAAGCTGGACGAGGAGAGCTACGCGCGCCTCCGCGCGGAGTACGAAGACCAGGCCGCGCGGATCCTCGAGGAAGCGCGCGAGCGCGAGCGGCGGCGCCGTGAGGTCGAGGCCTGGCTGCTCGGTCGCCGGGCCGCCGCGCAGCCGGCGGCCGGCGAGCGACCCGTCTCGGAGGTGGTCCCATGAGCCCGGCCGGCGTCTCCTACGCCGTCGCCTTCCTCGCCGGCCTGACCTTCTTCTTCTCCCCCTGCGTCTGGCCCATGTATCCCTCCTACCTGAGCTACATCGCGGGCGCGGGGGCGGGCCAGCTCGCCGGACGCGGCGCGGGCAGGCAGGGGGCAGGCCGCGCGCGAGCGCGCCTCCTGGGGCGGGCGCTGGCCTTCGTCCTCGGCTTCTCGCTGGTCTTCGTCGTCCTGGGGGCCACCGCCAGCTCCTTCGGCCAGCTGCTGCTGGCCAACCTGCCGCGGTTGCGCAAGGTGGCCGGCGTGCTCATCGCCTTCTTCGGCCTAGCCATGACCGGCTGGCTGCGCATCCCGCTGCTGGAGCGAAGCTGGCAGCCACTGGCGGAGGAAGGGGCCGCGCCCGGGCGCGCGGGCAGCTGGCTGGGCGCCCTGGCGCTCGGTGGCGCCTTCAGCATCGGCTGGACCCCGTGCGTGGGACCGGTCTTGGCCGCCATCCTGCTCTACGCCTCCACCCAGGCCTCGCTGGAGCGGGGGGTGGCGCTCCTCGCTACCTACTCGGCTGGCATGGGACTCCCCTTCCTGGTCCTGGCGGCCGGCTTCGAGTGGCTCTGGCCGCGACTCTCCGGCCTCCACCGCCACCTGCCGACGGTGCAGAGGGTGGCGGGCCTCCTGCTGGTGCTCCTGGGCGTCCTGGTCTACACCGACTGGCTGACGCAGATCTCCTTCCGGCTTTTCTATCTCTTCTCCTGACCGGCTGCGCCGGGGAGGAGCGCCGTGGGAGCACCGCCGTGGGAGCACCGCATCCGGTGCCCTTCGAGGTGGCGCGAGGAGGCGAGGGTGACGCGACGCTGGACGACGTGGTTGGCGTTGGGGGTGCTGCTCCTGGCGCTGGTCGGCGCCTTGCTCTTCAGTCGCGGGGGCGGTCGGCCGCGACTGGGCTCGACGGCTCCCGACTTCACGCTGGAGCGGCTGGACGGTGGCACGCTCCGCCTCGCCGACCTGCGCGGGAAGGCGGTGCTGATCAACTTCTGGACCAGCTGGTGCCCGCCCTGCCGCGAGGAGACGCCGGCGCTGGCCGCCTTCGCGCAGCGTTACGGGCGAGAGGTGGTCGTGCTGGGCGTCGACGTGGCCGAGACGGCGGCGACGGTTCGCGCCTACGTGCGCTCGTCCGGGATCGGCTACCCCGTCCTGCTGGACCGGGACAAGTCGATCTCCCACCTCTACGGCCTCACGGGCTACCCCGAGTCGTGGTTCGTCTCGCCCGACGGCCGCCTGAGCGCCTTCTACTCAGGCCCCCTGACCTTCGAGGAGATGCAGAGCCTGGCGGCCAGGGCGCTGGGACGGCCGCTGGACGCAGGCGGGGTGGGCCCGGTCCGCCCTGGTGACCGGCTGATGGCGCTGGCCGCGGCGCCGGACGGCGGCCTGGCGGTGGTGACGGGGCGCGGTCGCTGGGAGCGGGCGCGAGACGGCCGCTGGATCCTGCTGACCTCCGCACCCGCCGGAGAGGGAGGGCAGGTGCCCGGCGGCCCGCAGGCCCGTTCGGCCGACGGTCGCTGGCTGGTGCGCTGGCAGCCCGGCCGGGGGCTCCTGGCCGGGCCCCCGGAGGGGCCGCTCTCGCCCCTGGCCGGCAATCTGCCCGCCGACGCCCAGGTGACGGCGCTGGCGGTGGAGACGACGCCCGAGGGGGGCCTGGCGCGGATCTGGGTGGGTACCGCGGGGGGACTCTTCCTGGTTGCCCCGGACGGGCGCACCCGTGCGGTGAGCGGTTTCGACCGGAGCGCCGAGGCGCTGCTCGTGCTGGGGTCGGGGCGTCTCCTGGTGGCCAGCGACCGGGGGCTCTGGCAGGCGGAGGCCGCCTCGGCCAGCGCGCGAACGGTGGAGGCGCCGGCGCGAGCCTTCGTCGCCCTCACCCGCGCAGGTGGCTATCTCTGGGCGGGGGCGCCCAACGGGGATCTCTACCGTTCGCAGGACGGCGAGCGCTGGGAGTGGTCGCCCTGAGCGGGCAAGTGGTGGGAATGCCTGCCGGGAGCCGGAGGAGCGGCCGGGCGCGGCGGTGAAAGGAACGACGGGAGGTGGGCCGCGCTTGGATCTCGGTCTGAAGGGGCGGGTGGCGGTGGTGACGGCCGCCAGTCAGGGGCTGGGTCGTGCCGTGGCGACGGCCTTCGCGGCGGAGGGGGCGCGCCTGGCCATCTCCAGCCGGAGCGAGGCGGCTGTGGGCGAGGTGGCGAGGGAGCTGGAGCGAGAGTACGGCGCCGAGGTGCTGGCCATGGCCTGCGACCTGCGCGACGCGGCGGCCATCGAGCGCTTCTTCGCGGCCGTCGGCGAGCGCTACGGGCGCATCGACGCCCTCTTCACCAACGCCGGCGGACCGCGCACGGGCGGCTTCGACGAGCTGGGCGACGAGGACTGGCAGGCGGCCTTCGAGCTCAACCTGCTGAGCGTGGTGCGGAGCCTGCGGGCGGCGCGGCCGTGGCTCGAGAAGAGCGACGCGCCGGCGGTGGTCAACGACGTCTCCACCTCGGTCAAGCAGCCCATCGAGGGGCTCACCCTCTCCAACGTGCTCCGGGCCGGCGTGGTGACGCTGACCAAGAGCCTCTCGCTGGAGTGGGCGCCCCGCATCCGTATCAACGCCCTGGCGCCCGGGCGGATCGCCACCGAGCGGGTGGCCGAGCTGGATCGCGACCGAGCGGCCCGCCAGGGGAGTACGCCGGAAGCGGTGGCCGCCGCCTATGTCCGGAACATCCCGCTGGGCCGCTACGGCCAGCCGGAGGAGCTTGCGCGCGTGGCCGTCTTCCTCGCCTCGCCGGCGGCCAGCTACGTCAACGGCCAGTTCGTCTTCGTCGACGGCGGCTTGGTGCACGCCCTCTGAGAGCTCGACCGGCCGGGAGTGCGGGACGGCTCCGCCCTGGCCCCCGCCGGCGGGTGGCGGCTCGGGGCCGAGCGGATCGCAGAGCGGGGGTGACGTGGGCTGAAGACGCGTCTGACGGAGCTTCTGGGGATCCGGCGGCCGGTCGTCCAGGGCGGCCTGGCCTACCTGGCCCGCGCCGAGTTGGCCGCGGCGGTCGGCGAGGCCGGGGGACTGGGTCAGGTGACGGCCGCCACGTTGCGCACACCCGCGGCGCTGCGCGAGGAGGTGGCCAGGCTCCGCCGCATGACGCGGGCGCCCTTCGGCATCAACTTCGCGCTCGGGCACTGGGAGTTCGAGGCGATGCTCGAGGCGGCGCTGGAACTGGAGCCCGACGTGATCAGCATCACGGGCGGCAACCCCGAGCCGGTGCTGCGCCGCATCCAGAACTGGCCGGGTCGCCGCCCGCGGAGCCTCGTCCTCGTCTCCAGCGTGCGCCAGGCGAAAAAGGCCGAGTCGCTGGGGGCGGACGCGGTGGTCGCCGTCGGCGCCGAGGGCGGCGGACACATCGGGAGGGACGACACGAGTACGCTGGTCCTCGTCCGCGAGGTCGTCGAGGCTGTCCGGGTGCCCGTGGTCGCCTCCGGCGGGATCGTCGACGGGCGGGGCTTTGCCGCCGCCCTGGCGCTGGGCGCCGACGGGATCGAGATGGGGACGCGCTTCGTCGCCACCCGCGAGTCGCCCGCCCACCCCGCCTACAAGCAGGCGCTGGTCGAGGCGGGTGAGGCGGCGACGACGCTGATCGAAGTCTCGCTGGGCCGGCCCGGCCGGGCTCTCAGGGGCGCCTGGGTGGAACGAATCCGTGCGGCCGAAGCCTCCGGGGCGCCGGCGGAGGAGATCCTGCCGCTGGTCAGCGGCGAGCGGAACGCGCGCGCCGCCCTGGAAGGTCTGCTGGAGGAAGGCTTCGCCTGGGCCGGCCAAGGCAGCGCCCTGATCCGGGACGTCCCCAGCGTCGCCGAGCTGCTCGACCGCATCGAGGCGGAGGCGCGCGAAGCCGCCTCCCGTCTCCGCCTGCTCCTCGAAGGGTGAGGGGACCGGGGTCGCACCGGCTCCCCTCCCTCGCGCGGGCGCCGGCTCAGGCGGTGCCGCGTGCGGCCACCCGGGAGGGCTCGTACTCCAACTCCGCGCCGTTCAGTTCGACCCGCGTCTCGACCGAGGCGGTCTGCGCCAGCATGGCCAGGACGCCGCAGTACTTCTCCTGCGAGAGACGGACGGCCCTCAGCACCCGCGCGGGCTCCAGCGCCCCCCGGAAGCGGTAGACCAGGCGCAGGTGGGTGAAGACCTTGGGGTCGCCCGTCGACTGTTCGGCCTCGATCTCCACCGTGAAGGCCTCCAGGGGCTGGCGCATCTTGTCGAGGATGGAGACCACGTCGATGCCCGTGCAGCCGCCAAGGCCGGCCAGGACCGCCTCCTTCGGCCGCACGGGCGCGGGGGCCGACGCCTCGTCCACCTCCTCCAGGCTCCGCCCCCCCGCTCCCTGCACCTCGCCTGCGGCGCGGATCTCGACGCGACCGCCGCTCCCCGTCCGCGCCACGAAGCCGGTACCGCCCCTCCACTCGACCGTCGCTGCCAGTGCCGCCATCTTCCGAGCCTCCGCTCCTTCCCGCTGCACTTCCCCGGAGGGCCGATGGCCCGGCCGCCAGGTGGCTTCAGGATAGCGCACTCAGCCCCCCGACCGCACGGGATCGGCCTCGGCCGGCGCCTCCGCGGCCACCGGCCGCGCCAGGCGGCTGTGGCGGCGGCCGTAGAGCAGGTAGATCGCCAGGCCCAGCAGAAGCCAGCCGGTGAAGACGAACCAGGTGAGACGCGGCAGGTTGGAGGCCAGCCAGAGCGCGGAGAGCCCGGCCAGGGCCGGCAGCCAGGGGACGGCCGGGACGCGGAAGGGCCGCCGCCATTCGGGATGGCGGCGGCGCAGG
>JAIMAT010000116.1 GCA_023511835.1 Bacillota bacterium
ATTGACATAGATCTCCAGGCCCGCCCGCCCGGAGCCGTCCCAGCCGGCCAGGACCACGTAGAGATCGCCGGCCGCCGTGTGGCGGATGGCGGCGCGGCTGACCGGGCCCTCCTGCGAGTCCGGGTAGAAGAGGGTGGCCGGGAGGAGCGTCCCGGCGGGACGACCGCCCTGGCGGACGCCCACCTCGGCCTCCATCGCCGGCACCACGCCCTCCAGCCGCTGGCGGAGCCCCCCGAAGGTGATCGTGTACGGCCCGGCCAGCGCGCTCTGGCCCGGCGCCAGGGTGACCGAGACGTGCTGCTGGTAGGCGGTGGAGCCGATGACGGCCAGCGCCATCAGCGCGATGCCCAGGTGGGCCACGTAGCCTCCATAGCGCGAGGGGTTCCGGTCGAAGAGCCGCCAGAGGCAGAGGAGCGCCGGTTCGCCGGTCATGGCGCGGCGGGCGCGGAAGCCGTCGGCCACCTCCAGAAAGACGGAGGCGACGACGAAGACCGCGCCGGCCACGCCGAAGGCGACGGCACCGCCCAGCACCCCGGCGGCCCCGAGCAACGCGGTCAGCAGCACGGCCGAGGCGACCGGCACCAGGAGCTTCCGGCGCAGGCGCCGCCAGTCGGCGCGGCGCCAGGCAAGCAGCGGCCCGATCCCCATCAGCGCCAGGAGGAGCCCGAAGAGGGGCCCCGCTGTCTGCTCGAAGTAGGGCGCCCCCACCGTCAGACGGAGGCCGAAGAGGCCGGTCACCTCGGGCAGGAGCGTCCCCACCAGCACCACCAGCGCCGTCACCATCAGCACCAGGTTGTTGGCCAGGAAGGCCGTCTCCTTGTTGACCAGCGTCTCCAGCGGCTGGTCGTCGCGCAGCTCCTCCCAGCGCGCGCCCAGCAGGTAGAGGCAGCCGGCCAGCGCCAGCCCCAGGAAGGCGATGAAGTAGGGCGCGATGGGCGACTGGGCGAAGGCGTGGACCGAGACCAGGAGGCCGCTGCGCGTCAGCGTGGTACCCAGCAGCGTCAGCAGGTAGCCGGCCATCACCAGCACCATGTTCCAGGCCTTGAGCAGCCCGCGGCGCTCCTGGACCAGCGCCGAGTGGATGAAGGCCGTGCCCACCAGCCAGGGCATCAGCGCCGCGTTCTCCACCGGATCCCAGCCCCAGTAGCCGCCCCAGCCCAGCACGTGGTAGGACCACCAGGCGCCCAGCAGCAGGCCCAGGCCCAGGATGCCCCAGGCCAGCAGGGCCCAGCGCCGCGTCAGCCGGATCCAGCGGGCGCCGGGCTCGCGCAGCGCCAGCGCCGACACCCCGAAGGCGAAGGGGACGGTGAAACCGACGAAGCCGGTGTAAAGGGCGACAGGATGCATCAGCATGGCCGGATCGCGCAGCAGCGGACTCAGCCCCTGCCCGTCGGGCGGGATCTGCCCGGCGGGGAGGAGCGCGAAGGGGTCGGCCACGAAGGCGACCAGAAAGGCGAAGAAGAGCTCGGTGACGCCCATCACCGCCAGCGCCAACGGCGCCGTCCGCTCGCGCGAGCGCCAGGCGATGAAGGCGGCGTAGCTGGACAGGATGGTCAGCCAGAAGAGGAGCGAGCCCTCCTGGCCGCCCCAGAGCGCGCCCACCTTGTAGATGGCGGGCAGGTCCCGGCTGGAGTGGGCCGTCACATAGGCGAAGGCGAAGTTGTTGGTCAGGAGGAGCCCCACCAGGCCGGCGGCGCTGATGAGCGCCAGTCCGGCGGTCGTCACCAGCGCCAGCCGCCCGGCGCGGATCTCGCGCCGGGCCAGCGGGTCGCCGGGGCCGCCCCGTCCCTCGCGGCGCCGCACGCCGTCCGCCAGCAGGGCCACCGCCGCCAGCGCCAGCAGGAAGAGGAGCAGGAGCGAACTGTGCCCGAAGACGGCCATGAGGCGGGTGACGGTGTCGATCAAGTCGCTGCCTCCTCCGCGGGCGCTCACCTTTGCAAAGTGCCCTGTGGCGATTATACGGAATCCTTCCGGCGCCGCCGACCGCCTCCCCGCCGCCGCCCCCGACGGCCGAGCCGAGGCCCGGGCCCAGACCGGGACGTCCCGGGCCGCTCAGACGTCAAGGTAGAGGCGCACCCGCCAGCGGCCGTCCGGCGCCTCGCGGCCGGCGAGCAGACGGTGGCGTGTGGCCGCCTTCACCTCGCCGCGGAAGCCCATGCGCCCCGGCTCCAGCGGCACGCCCTCCAGGCGCGCCGCCAGGCGCCATGGCGCCTCCCCCTCGCCCGGCGTCACCTCCAGGCGCCAGCGGGCGGGGACGAAGGAGCGCGTCTGGACCAGGTAGAGCAGCTCGTCCACCCAGCGGACCACCAGCCCCTCCAGGTCGGGCGCCTCCAGCTGGAGCGCGCGCTCCCCGCGCCCGCGGCGCGGGCGGTGCGGCGGCCTTTCCAGGAGGAGCGCCAGCGTCGCCTCGCCCAGCGCGGCGAAGAGCGAGGGCAGGTCCCCCGCCTCCACCTCCAGCCCCACGTCGGCGGTATGCTCGAGCCACCTCCAGCCGCTCGGCAGCCCCGCCACCCCCCGACGTTCAGCCCTTGACCACGAGGAGGGGGCGGAGGCGGGCCACCTTCCTTGCCAGGCCGGCGGCGGCCACCACCTCCACCACCTCGTCGACGTCCTTGTAGGCCTCCGGGATCTCCTCCTCCACCGTTGCCCGGCTGGCGGCGCGGACCAGCACACCCCCGGCCGCCAGCTCCCGCAGGGGGTTCCGCCGGCGGGCCGCCTGGCGGGCACGGTGGCGGCTCCAGCGCCGGCCCGCGCCGTGGCAGGCCGAGGCGAAGCTGAGGCGCACCGCCGCCTCGTTCCCCGCCAGCACCCAGGAGCTCCGGCCCATGTCGCCCGGCACCAGCACCGGCTGGCCGCTCTCCCGGTAGGCGGGGGGCAGCGCCGCGTGGCCCGGCGGGAGGGCGCGCGTCGCCCCCTTGCGGTGGACGAGGAGCCTCGAGCCGCCGACTTCCTCCCACTGGGCCGTGTTGTGCGCCACGTCGTAGACCAGTCCGAGCCCGTGGCCGGGGAGGCCGGCCTTCTCGAAGGCGCGCCGGGCGTAGGCGGTGATCACCTGGCGGTTGGCCAGGGCGAAGTTGGCCGCCGCGGCCATGGCGCCCAGGTAGGCCTCGCCCTCGGGCGAGCGGACGGGCGCCGCCGCCAGCTGCGGGTCGGGCAGCTCGAGGCCGTGGCGCGGAGCGGCCGCCAGCATGCGCTCGACGAACTCCTGGCAGAGCTGGTGGCCCAGCCCGCGCGAGCCGGTGTGGACGAGGAGCGTCACCTGCCCCTCGAAGAGGCCGAAGGCGGCGGCCGCGCGCCTGTCCTCCACGCGCTCCACCACCCCCACCTCCAGGAAGTGGTTCCCGCTCCCCAGCGTCCCCAGCTGCGGGCCGCCCCGCTCCAGCGCGCGCTCCGAGACCAGCCCCGGCTCCGCCCCCGGCAGCCGGCCGCCCGCCTCGGCGAAGGCCAGGTCGCGGGCTTCGCCCAGCCCCGTCTCCACCGCCCAGACGGCGCCCCGGGCCAGCACCTCCCGGCGCAGGGTGCGCGCGTCGAGGCGCAGCTCAGACCGCTCCGAGCCCACCCCGGCCGGGACGGCCCGGAAGAGCTCGTCCGCCAGCCGCGCGCGGCGGGGCTCCAGGTCGGCGGCGGTCAGCGACGAAGCCAGCAGCCGGACGCCGCAGTGGATGTCGAAGCCGACGCCGCCCGGGCTGACCACCCCGCCCTCCTCCGCGTCGAAGGCGGCGACGCCGCCGATGGGGAAGCCGTAGCCCCAGTGGATGTCCGGCATGGCCACCACCGGCTCCACCACGCCCGGCAGCGCGGCCACCGCCGCCAGCTGCTCCAGCGCCGCTCCGCCCTCGGCCGCCAGCTCCTCCAGGAGCGGCGGCGAGGCGAAGAGGAGCGCGTCCACACGCATCGGCCCCCTGCGCCGCAGGCGGTACCGCCCGCCACCCTCGGCCTCTAGGCCCCAGGGAAGCACGCCCACCACCCCCTCGCCCCCCTCATCCTGCACCAGGCGCGGCGCCCCCGCGAGTTCGCCCGTTCCGGCCGCCGGTGACTGCCCGCTCCGCCCCGGGAATAGCCATCCGCGGGGAGGCGGGAGCGTGTCGCCGGAGCTGGCGGGGGGCCTGGAGGCGGTCTGGGCGGCCCTGCTCTCCGGGAGCGGGGCGGGGGTGGCCGGCGCGCTCCTGGCCGGCGCGCTGGGGGCGCGCAGCCGGCGGGCGGTGGCGCCGCTCCTAGCCGCGGTGGCGGGCATCATGTTCGCCGTCGCCGCCTTCGACCTGCTGCCGGCCGCCTGGCGGCTGGCGGGGCCGCGGACGACGCTGGCCGGGCTGGGGGCGGGCCTCCTCCTGCTGCTCGCCCTGGAGCGCAGGCGCCTGACGCCGGCCCGGCTGGTCGCCTGGGGTATCGCCGCGCACAACTTCCCGGAGGGTCTGGCCATCGGCGCGGGTTTCGCCCACCAGCGCGCCACCGGCCTGGCCGTCACCCTCCTCCTGGCGCTCCACGACCTGCCCGAGGGCATGGCCATCGCCCTGCCCGAGGAAGCGGAGGGAGCGAAGGGGGCCGCCGCCCGCTCCGCCCTGCGCGCGCTGGCGGCGGGACTGCCCACCCTGCTGGGGGCGGCGCTGGGCTACCTCGCCGGCGTCGCCCCGGCCGTCCTGGCCTTCACCCTGGGCCTGGCCGCCGGCGCCATGCTGGAGGTGACCGCCGGGACGCTCCTCCCTGTCGCCTGGACGGGCGCCGGCGACGGCCGGCGCCGCCCCCTTCCCCTGGCGGCGGCCGCCGGCTGCCTGGCGGGCTGGCTCCTCATGCGCGCGCTGGGCGGCTGAGCGCAGGCCACCCGCGCGGCCGCCGGGCGGAAGAAAGCGGCGGCGGCTTCAGCGGTAGGTCTCCGGATGCTCCCAGTCGATGGTCACCCACTCGTGCAGGATGTAGGTCCGCGCCCCGCCCGCCACGATGGGGTCGGCCTCGGCCAGCCGCCGCGCCTCCTCCAGCGAGTCGACGCGGTAGACGACCATGCCGCCGCTGCCGTCGGCGAAGCGCCCGCCCTCGTGGACCTTGCCCTCCGCGCGCAGGGCGAAGATGTACTCCAGGTGGGCGGGTCGGTCGCGCCGGTTCTTCTCGGCGTCGACGATGGTCTGGATGCAGGCGACCAGCATGCAGGCGACACTCCTCTCCGGAAAGCCTCGGGCGGAACG
>JAIMAT010000117.1 GCA_023511835.1 Bacillota bacterium
CTCGTTGGTCAGGACGCCGGTGGAGTGCGTCAGCCAGAGAAGGAACGGCAAAGGGACCAGCTGCCGGAGGACCGGCGGCAGGTGGCGCGCCGCGGCGACCAGGCTCTCGCCGGGGTACCTGCGCTGGAGCGGCAGGAGAAGGAGAAGGACGGCCAGCCCGGCCAGCGCGGCCAGGGGGGCGACCAGCCAGGCGTCGCGGCCGGCGGCGCGCGCGCTGACCCCGATCAGGTAGAGCTGGGCCGAGGCGACCACCAGGCCGTACTCCAGGAGGAAGAGCTGCCAGGCGGTGATCTGCTCGCCGCGCGTGCGCGGGCTCACTCCTCGTGCCTCCTTCCTGCCGTGACCGCCAGCGGGACCGGAGGCCGCGGCTTCAGGCCGCTACCACTGCGCACCGGATCGTGCGGCTCCACGTCCGCCGGGCGCCGCGCCACCGCCCAGTGGGGGAGGAGGAGGAGGGCGTCCCTCAGCCCCTGCAGGCTCAGGGGCGCCACGGGGGCCAGGTAGGGAACCCCGAAGGAGCGGAGCGAGCTGAGGTGGACCAGCGTGGCCAGCAGGCCGAGCATCAGCCCGTAGAGGCCCAGCGCGCCGCCCAGGATGATCAGCTCGAAGCGGAGGATGCGCAGGGCGATGGCCAGGTTGTAGTGGGGCAGGGCGAAGGAGGCGATGCCCGTCATGGCCACCACCACCACCATGGGGGCGGAGACGATGTCAGCCTGGACGGCGGCGCTGCCGATGACCAGCGCGCCCACGATGCTGAGCGCCTGCCCGATCTGGCGCGGCAGGCGGACGCCCGCCTCGCGCAGGATCTCGAAGGTGCCCTCCATGATCAGCGCCTCCACCATGGCCGGGAAGGGGACGCCCTCGCGCGCCGCCGCCAGCCGCAGGAGCAGCGCCGTGGGGATCATCTCCTGGTGGAAGGTGGTGACGGCCACGTAGAGGCCCGGCAGGACCAGCGCCAGGAAGACCAGGACCAGCCGCAGGACGCGGATGGCGACGCCGATCCAGAAGCGCTCGTAGTAGTCCTCGTTGGCCTGGAGCAACGACCAGAGCGTGGCAGGGGCCATGAGGGCGAAGGGGGTGCCGTCGGTCAGGACGGCGACGCGCCCCTCCAGCAGCTGGGCCACCACCACGTCCGGACGCTCGCTGTGCAGCATCTGAGGGAAGAGCGAGTAGGGGTCGTCCTCGATCAGCTCCTCGATGTAGGCGCTCTCCAGGATGCCGTCCAGGTCGATGCGCCGCAGGCGGGCCAGCACCTCGTCCACCAGGGCGACGCTGGCCAGGTCGACCAGGTAGAGCACGGCGACGCGCGTCCGGGTGCGGCGGCCCAGGCGGAGTTCGACCACGCGCAGCCCGGGGTCGCGCAGGCGGGCGCGCACCAGGGCCAGGTTGGTCTCCAGGTCCTCGATGAAGCCCTCGCGCGGGCCGCGGACGACGCTCTCCGCCTTGGGCTCCTCCAGGCTGCGCCGCTTCACATGCTCCAGGGCCAGGAGGAGACCCTCCCGCCAGCCGGCGGCCGTCAGCAGCGCCTGGCCGTCGGCCAGCGCCTGCGCCGCCTCCCCGTAGGTGCGGGCCGGGCGGAGCCGGCTGCCGCCCAGGAGGCGCTGGCGCACCTCCGACGGTCCGGCCGCGGCGGCCGGCGGGCCGCCCTGCTCCAGAAGCGCCACCAGGAGGCGCTCCATGCGGCTCTCGTCCACCATCTCCTCGAGAAAGAAGAGCGTCGCCGGCCGGGAGCCCAGCCGCAGCGGGCGCGCCGCCAAGTCGGGCGCGCCCGCCAGCAGGAGGCGGAGGCGCGCCTCGACGGCGGCCGGCTCGGCGTCCATCGGCTCGCCGGCGCGCAGCGTCTCGAGCGCGTGGAGCGCGCGCTCCGTCTGGAGGCGGAGGCGCCGCGCGTCGTCCCCCAGCCGGCTCCATCGCCGCATGCTCTCCGTGGCGTTCATGGTCACCGGCTAAGATGCCTGCGCTCCCGGGCGGCTATGCCCTGTCCGCCGGTGGGCGGCAGGCCGTCCGGGAGGCCGGCGGGTGCCCGCCAGGCGACCGGAAGGCCGAAGACCTCCGCCGCCAGGGGGTCGCGCGCCACCAGGTCGGCGCGGCTCAGCTGGCCGATGCGCCGATAGCCCAGGGCGCGCAGCGCTTCCTCCATCTCCTCGCGGAAGGCGCGCAGGAAGGCGGCCACCGTCCGCGCCCCCTTCTCGGTGTCGAAGCGGGCGGCCAGACGCCCGTCCGACCAGGCGATCTGCGTCACCGGCTCCACCGGCACCGACTTGGAGATCTGCCCGTGCGTGGCCGCCATCAGGACCGCCGTCCCCAGGTAGGCGGCGTCGGCGCCCAGCGCGATCGCCTTCAGGACCTCGCCCGGCGTCCGCAGGCCGCCGCTCATCACCAGGCTGACCTCGCCCCGCGCGCCCACCCGCTCCAGGAGGCGCGTGACCCGGGCCAGGGCGTGGGCGGTGGGCAGGCCGAAGTCGTCCTGCAGGACGGGCGGGGAGGCGCGCGTGCCGCCCTCGCTGCCGTCGATCACCAGCACGTCGACGCCGGCGTCGAGGAGCGCCAGCACCTCCAGCTCCAGGTCGTCGGTGGCCACCAGCTTGACGGCCACCGGGGCGCCGCCCGTCACGCCCCGCAGGCGGGCGACTAGGCGGCGCAGCTGGCGCGGCGTCGTCGTGCCCGGCAGCGGCGCCTCGATGCGCAGCGGCTCCCCCTGTTCCTCGGCCCCGCCGAGGGCGCGCCGGACTTCCTCGGGCACCTCCCCGGCGGCCAGGATGCGTCCCGTCGCGGCGCGGCCGCCGTGCCCGAGGCGGATCTCCACCATCTGCGCCCGCCCGAGCCGCTCCGGGTTTCGCGTCCAGGCGCCGCCGGCGTACTGGAGGACCAGGCGGCGGTTGGCGGAGGCCACCTCCTCCAGGAGCGGGCCTCCGCCGGCGTTGTAAGCCGTGCCGGCCTGCTCGGCGCCGCGGGCGAGGGCCAGGGCGACTTGGCGGTGGACGCCGAAGCCGTAGGCCATGCCGGCCACCAGGACGGGAAAGTCGACGCGCAGCGGTCGCGGCGCGCGCGGGCCCAGGGTGGTGGAGAGGTCGACGGGCGCGTCCGGCGGGGCGGGAAGGCGGACCAGCTGCGCCGGGTTGAAGGCGAGGCCGCTCAGCACCTCGACCCGGACCAGGCTGCCCAGCGGACGCCGCAGCACCCGGCCCGTCTCGGCGCGCAGCTCCGTCTCGAAGAGGACGTGCGGCCCCATGCGCGTGATGCCGATGACGAGGTCCCAGAGGTTCTCGTCGTAGCGGTCGCTCAACAGGCGGACGAGGAGGCGGTCGACCAGGCGGTCGAGGAGCCGCCTGCCGCCCAGGACGAGGGCGGCCGCGCAGGCGAGCAGCACCAGCCCGGCGGCCAGCAGGGCGGCGAGAAGGATCCTCTTCGCCCCCCTTCGCCCCGAAAGCGGGTGGAGGATCTGCGCCTAGCTTCACACGCCCCCGGGCCATCCATGCGCGGCCGCCCGGGGCGTGCGAGGCGGCGCGCCGGGCGGCGCACGTCCGTCCCCGCTTTCTCATCCCCCTCTCAGGAAGCCTTCAGGAGAGGATCACGGGCGCGGGGTACCGGAGAGGAGTCCGTACCCGTGATCCAAAAGGAGAGAGCCCCCGTGAACCCGGTGGAGCTGCACCCCATGCTCGTGCACTTCCCCATCGCCCTCTTCCTGACCATGCTCCTCGTGGAGGTCCTCTGGCGGATCCGCCGGGAGAGCTGGCTGGAGCGCGCCTCGGCGCTGCTCCTCGACCTCTCCGCGATCAGCTCGGTCCTGACCGTGGCCGCCGGCTTCCTGGCGGCCGTGGCGGGCGGCGTGCCTCTCTCGAGCCTCCTGGCCGGCGAGGAGGCCGGCGGCGTGGCCGGCGCCGTGGCCGAGCACATGCAGCGGGGCCTCTTCGCCATGGTGCTGCTGGTGGGGCTCGCGTTCTACCGCCACCGTGTGCGGCGGGCGGGCCGGAGCTGGGAGGGGTGGCTGGCCTGGGCCGGCCTCGCCCTGGCGTTCTTGATGGTCCTGACGGCCGGTCTCTCCGGGGGGGAGCTGGTCTATCGCCTGGGCTTCGGTCGGTAGGAGGTGCCGACCGCCCCGCCGAAGGGGCTCTGCCGCACCTCGGTCGCCCGTCGCCGCGCCGCTGGCGGGCCGGGGAGTCGCGCTTTCGGGCGGGCGGTAGCGGGCCAAGGGGGAGCGCCGCCTCCAGGACTCCGGTGACAGGGCGACCGCGAGGGCTTTCGCCCACACCCCGGGTGCCGTCGAAGACGGCGGCGCGCAGCGCGCTGGGCCCTGCCGGTCCTGCCCGCCGCGACGGGCAGGTATGTGGGTTGGGCCTGTCCGGCGGACTGGTCCGCCTGCTTGACGGGCTTCACCGGCAGGTGCTCAGGCTCGACGAGACTTCGGTGTACCACGGTACAGGACGTGGTGAGCGCCAGAAGGAAAGAGGCCGCCACCGCCGTCACTGCGCCCTGCCGGTACGCTCTCCTTGTCATCGTGGTCAACCCCCCATCCGGGTGTTCCTGTACCGCGTCCTGCCGGCCCCGCATACCCCCGCCGGACCGGCCATAGAGTGGCCCCGGGTCGCGCCGCCCGACGCCCCGGGGCGGAGGGGCCGCGCCCGGAGAGGGCCGATGCCGTGCGTCCGAAGCGCGAGAACCGCCGCAACCTGACCGCCGCACTGCTGGCGGCGCTGGTGGTGAGCGCCACCGCCCTCCTGGCCGTCTACCCCAAGGAGGCCTTCGAGGCCGCCGCCGACGGCTTCCACGTCTTCCTGGACATGGTCTTCCCCTCGCTGCTCCCCTTCTTCGTCGTCTCGGAGCTGATGCTGGGGCTGGGTGTGGTCCACGGCCTGGGCGTGCTCCTGGAGCCGCTGATGCGCCCGCTCTTCAACGTGCCGGGCGTGGGCGCCTTCGCCCTCTCCATGGGGCTGGCGGCCGGCTACCCCATGGACGCGGTGATCACCGCCCGTTTCCGCCGCGACGGCCTCTGCACGCGGGTGGAGGGCGAGCGCCTGCTGGCGTTTACCAATACGGCAGACCC
>JAIMAT010000118.1 GCA_023511835.1 Bacillota bacterium
GGCGAGCGGATCTCGTCGGGGTAGAAGAGCGTCTCCAGGGAGAGCGTGCGGCCGTCGCCGGCCACGCGCAGGAGCGCCAGGCGCTCGCGCTCGCGCAGGGCCAGGCGCGCCAGGCCCGCGCGCCCGCTGGCGCGGAGCGCCTCGCGCAAGAGCGCGTAGGCCTTGGCCGGCCCGTCCGGCTCCAGGTAGTAGCCGCGCTGGAAGTGGATGGGGTCGACGGCGGCCGCCTCGACGAAGTCCAGCAGCTCCACGGTCTGGCGCGTCGGCAGGGGCAGCTCCTCCAGCTCCTCGCCGCCCACCTCGACGAACTCGCCCGGAGCCACCTCGTAGGCGCGGGCCAGCTCTTCCGGCGGCACCTCGCGGCCGCAGGTGGGGCAGAACTTGAGGTAGCGGACGGGGGTCGAGCAGGGGCGGTGGAGCTGGCGGAAGTGCGGCGAGCGCTCCTCCACCGCCGCGTAGAGGCGGACGGGGATGCTGACCAGGCCGAAGGCGACGGCTCCCTTCCAGATGCTGCGCACGCTCTCCACCCGGGCGGGGGCGGCGGTTCCGCGCCCGCCCGGGCTCAGCTTGGCCTAGCCGGCCGCGGCGCCATTCGCCCCGCCGCTGGAGGAAGCCGCCGGTAGCTCCAGCTGGCGCCGGCCGCCGCCGTCGCCCCCCCGCTCCAGCTGCGCCCGCAGCGCCTCCGCGCTCTCCAGCCCGAAGTGCTCCAGGAAGCGCCTCGTGGTCGCGTAGAGGATGGGCCGCCCGGGCGCCTCCTTGCGCCCCGCCTCCTCGATGAGGCCGGCCTCCAGCAGCGTGCGCAGCGCGTGCTCGGAGTGGACGCCGCGCAGCTCCTCCACCTGGGCGCGCGTGACCGGCTGGCGGAGCGCCACGATGGCCAGCGTCTCCAGAGCCGCCCGCGAGAGCGAGGGCGGCTCGGCGTCCAGCACCGCCCGCACCGGACCGGCCAGCGACGGGTCGGTCACCAGCCGCCAGCCGCCCGCCACCCGCTCCAACAGGAGGCCGTGGCCCGCCAGAGCCGCCTCCAGCTCGGCGAGCGCCGCCTCCAGCGCGGCCGGCCCCGCCCCCGTGGCGCGGGCCAGCTCCTCCGGGCGGACGGCCCGCGCCGCCGCGAAGAGGATGGCCTCCAGGACCCGTGCCAGCGGGCTCACGGCCCGCCGCCCTCCCCGCCGTCCGCCCTGCCGTCCCCCTCCTCCCCGCGCTCGCCCCGCGGCAGGAAGCGGATCATGATCTCGGCGCCGGGCGCCTCCTGCGTCGCCCCCAGACGACGCAGCTGGACCAGCTCCAGGAGGGCGAGGAAGGTGACCACCACCGCCTCCCGCCGCCCGCGCTCGCGGAAGCAGGCGGAGAAGGGGAGCGAGCCCAGGCGGCGGGCCAGGGCGAGGAGGCGGCGCGCCTCCTGGCGGACGGTCAGCCCCAGCGGCTCGACGCGGACCGGCTCGCGCGCGGTGCTGGCGGCCGCCTGCCAGACCTCGCGGAAGGCGTCGATCAGCCGCTCCAGCGTCAGCCCTTGCAGGACTTCCTCCGGGTCGGGGGGCGCCGGCCGCTCGGGCGCGACCCGGGCGATCAGGTCGCGGCGCGCCTCGGCCCAGGCGCGCAGGCGCTCGGCGGCGTCGCGGAAGGTGCGGTAGCGGCTGACCTGCTCCACCAGGTCGGCCGGCGGCTCCTCCACCCCCTCGCCGCCCTCCTCCTCCGCCGGCGGCTCCGCCTCGGCGGGGGCCGCCTCGGGCAGGAGGGCGCGCGCCTTGAGCGCGAGCAGGCGGGCAGCCACCACGGCGAAGTCACCCGCCTGGTCCGGGTCGAGACGCCCGCCGCCGCGCAGATGGGCCAGGAACTGGTCGGTCACCTCGGCCAGCGAGACCTCGGTGATGTCCAGCTGGCGGCTCTCCAGGAGACGGAGCAGCAGGTCCAGCGGCCCCTCGAACTGCTCAAGGCGCAGTAGCGGCCCGGTCACCGTCGCTCTCCACCCGTCCCTCCAGCCAGGCGGGCACCGCGTCGCGCGCCCACAGCTCCTCCTCCCGCTCCGGGCGGAGCAGCCAGCCGGTCTGGCCGCCGGGTCCCAACGCCAGCACGCCCGGGCGCGGGAAGCGGTTGTAGTTGGAGGCCATGCTCACCTGGTAGGCGCCGGCCACGGGCAGCGCCAGCACGTCGCCCGGCCGCGCCTCGGGGAGGAGCGCCTCCTCCACCAGGAAGTCGCCGCTCTCGCAGTACTTCCCCACCACCCGCACCCGCTCCCTCCCGGGGCGGTCGGCGGCGCCGGCCGCCAGCACCGCGTAGCGGGCGCCGTAGAGGGCGGGGCGGGGGTTGTCGCCCATGCCGCCGTCCACGGCCACGTAGGCGGGCAGGCCGGGAACGCGCTTGACGGCGCCCACCCGGTAGAGCGCCACCATGCTGGGGCCGGCCAGGCTGCGGCCGGGCTCGCAGGTCAGCGCCAGCGGCCCGAGCTCCCGCCGTTCGGCGCCGCGGGCCACGTACTCGCCCAGCCTAGCCAGGGTCGAGGGGACGGGCGGCGCCGGCTGCTCGGGCAGGTAGGTGACGCCGAAGCCGCCGCCGACGTCGATCCGCCGCACCCGATAGCCGCTCCGCTCGCGCAGCTGCGCGGCCAGGTCCAGGAGCAGGTCGGCCGTCTCCAGGTAGGGCTCCAGCTCCAGGATCTGCGAGCCGATGTGGGCGTGGAAGCCCTCCAGGTCGAGCCAGGGGTCGGAGGCGGCGCGCAGCGCCGCCTCCAGCGCCTGGCCGCTGGCCAGGTCGAAGCCGAACTTGGTGTCCTGCTGGCCGGTGCGGACGTAGCTGTGGGTGTGCGCCTCGATGCCGGGCGCCACGCGCAGGAGGAGGGTGACGCGGCGCCCGCGCCGGCCCGCCAGCTCGCCGAGGCGCTCCAGCTCCGGCAGGTTGTCGACCACCAGGTGGCCGACGCCGGTCTCCAGGGCCAGCGCCAGCTCGCGGTCGGACTTGTTGTTGCCGTGGAAGTAGATGCGCGCCGGGTCGAAGCCGGCCAGCAGCGCCGTGCGCAGCTCGCCCGCGGAGACCACGTCCAGGGAGAGGCCTTCCTCGCGGAGGATGCGCACCAGGCCGAGCGAGAGGAAGGCCTTGGCGGCGTAGGCCACCTCGCCGCCCCAGGGTTCCCACGCCTCCCGGAAGAGGCGGCAGCGGCGGCGGAAGACGGACTCCTGGAAGACGTAGAGCGGGGTTCCGAAGCGCTGGGCGAGCTCGACGGCGTCCTGCCCCGCGACGAGGAGCCGGCCGCCCGGCGCCACCGCGAGCTCCCCCCAATCCTCCGGGAACGGCTGGCGCGGCATGCGGTTCCGGTCACTCCCGTCCCATCGACCGAGGGCAAGTCGGCGCCATGCTACCATGCGCGCCCGGGTGGGTCAATTTCGCCGGCCCAGCGGCCGTCGCAGGCGGATCTGCGGCAGGCGCGAGCGCGCGGGCGCCATGGGCGGCTGGCGGTCGGGGTCGACCGGCTCCAGCCGCGCCGGGCGCTGGCGCGTCCGCGGCGCCGGCAGCCGCAGGGCGACGTTGCGCAGCGAGGCCCAGTCGGGCGGCAGGTACGGCCAGAGGTAGGGCACCCCGAAGCTCCGCCCGCGGGCGACCAGCAGGAATTCGGCGATGACGCCGACGGCCAGGCCGTAGGGGCCGCCCGCCCAGACCAGGAGGATGAGGAGGACGCGCATCAGGCGGACCGAGTTGCCCAGCTCCGGGCTGGGCACGGTGAAGGTGCCGACGGCGGCGATGGTGGCGTAGAGGATGGTCTCCGCCGTGAAGAGCCCCACCTGGACCGCCAGCTGGCCGATGAGGACGGCGCCGATGACGCCCAGGGCGGTGGAGAGGGCGTTGGGCGTATGGATGAGCGCCAGGCGGATGAACTCCAGGCCCGCCTCCGCGATGAGGAACTGGGCCGCCAGCGGGAGCACGCCCGGCTTCCTGGGGCCGATCCAGTGCGCCCAGGCGGGCAGCGCCCGGACGTGCGTCGCCAGCACGATCCAGAGCGGGACCAGCAGCCAGGCGGCCACGAGGCCCAGGTAGCGGGCGAAGCGGACGGCGATGCCCGGGATGGTGGGCTCGTGGAACTCCTCGGGGTGCTGCATCAGCTGCGGCAGCGTGGCCGGCAGGAGGAGCGCCACGGGCGAGGTGTCCACGAGCAGGGCGACCTGGCCCTCCAGGAGCTGCGCCGCCACCACGTCGGGCCGTTCGGTGTAGCGCACCTGCGGGAAGGGGAACCAGGCCTGCTCCCGCTTCTCCAGGAACTCCTCCAGGCTGTGCTCGGCCATGGGCAGCGCGTCGATGCGGACGCCGTTCAGCCGTTCCCGGATCTGCTCCACCAGTCCGGGCTGGGTGATGTCCCGGATGTAGAGGAGCGCCACCTGGGTCTGGGAGCGCCGCCCCAGAAAGAAGGTCTCGATGCGCAGGTTCTTGTCCCTGAGGCGCCGCCGGATCAGCGCGGTGTTCCGCACGATGGTCTCGGTGAAGCCGTCCTTGGGGCCGCGCAGCACCTTCTCCAGGTCGGGCTCCGAGGGCGGGCGCTCCGGGTACTTGCGGACATCGATGAGGACGGCCTGCTCCAGCCCGTCGACGAAGAGGACGGCGCCGCCGGAGAGGATCTCCATCATCGCCTGCCCCCAGCGCTCCTCGGCCTGGGCCTCCGAGAAGGGGATGTGCTCGCGGATCAGCGCCTCCGCCTCCAGGCGGCCGTCCCCCGGCTCGGGCGCCTTGAGGAGCGTGCGCACGGTCTGCTGCAGCGTCGGCTGGTCGATGAGGCCGTCGATGCCGACGATCATGGCCTCGCGGCCGGCGACGCGCAGCTCCTCGCGGATGATGTCGAAGCTCTCGCCCAGCTCCTGCTGCAGCACGCGGCGGTTGGTGGCGAGCGAGGCGCTCACCTTCTCCATCGCCCACTCCTTGCCCGCCCCCGGCGTGCCGGTCCCCCCCGAGCCGGCGGCCACGCCGTCCACCCCCCTCTTCCGGCCGTCGCGCTCAGGCCTTGGG
>JAIMAT010000119.1 GCA_023511835.1 Bacillota bacterium
ACACCTACTTCACCAACCACTACTCCTCGCAGGACCCCGACCCCAAGGTGCAGGCCTTCGTCCAGGCCTACAAGGCGCGCTACGGCGAGGTGCCCGACGCGCTGGCGGCGCTGGGTTACGACGCGGTGATGCTGGTGGCGGACGCCATCCAGCGCGCCGGCTCGGCCGACCCCGCCAAGATCCGCGAGGCGCTGGCCGCCACCACCGACTTCCAGGGCGTGACCGGAAAGATCGCCATGGACGCGCAGCACAACCCCTCCAAGCCGGTGGTGCTGATCCAGATGAAGGACGGGCAGCAGACCTTCGCGGGCCGTTTCGGCGGGCAGTAGCGCCGTGACCGGCCGCACTCCCACAGGACGCCTCCGCTCCGGCCGCCCGGCCGGGCGGCGCTCGCCGCCCCCGGGCGGCCTTCCCGTCCGCCGGGGGCGGCGGCCGTCGCAGCGGGCGGAAGGGATCCAGGCCCCGCGCGCCTAACGCCCTGCTGGCGGGGGGTGGCAGCGGTGGCAAGAGGAGCGGTCTTCTTCGACATGGCCAACACCCTCCTCCACCTGGACGGCGAGGCGGTGGCCCGCCAGGTGGCGGCCGTGGGCGGGAGGAGGGTCGAGCCGCGCGAGGTCCGCCGCGCCGAGGCCGAGGTGCGCAAGCAGGGCTGGCCGCAGCGGAGCTGGCCCGGCTTCGACAGGCGGGCGCGGCCCACGCTCGACCTGTTGGCCGAGACGGGGCGCCGGCTGGGATTGGACGAGGAGGCGGCGCGCGGGCTGGCGGCCGCCCTCTGGCGGGAGATGGTCCAGCGCCGGGAGAGCCTCTGGAGCCGCCCCGACCCCGACGCGCCCGCCCTCCTGCCGCGGCTGCGCGCGGCCGGCTTCCGTCTGGGCGTCATCAGCAACGCCGACCGCCACGCCCACGCGCTGCTGGAGAAGAGCGGGCTGGCCCCCGAGCTGGAGCTGATCCTCACCTCGGAGGAGGCCGGGGTGGAGAAGCCCGACCCGGCCATCTTCCTCCAGGCGTTGGAACGGATGCGGGTGAGGCCGGAAGAGGCGGTCTACGTGGGCGACCAGCTGGAGGTGGACGTACAGGGGGCGCAGGCCGCGGGGTTGGCCGCCTTCCTCTACGACGCCTGGGACCTCTGGCCGGAGGCGCCCGTGGTCCGCCTGCATCGCCTGGGCGAGCTGGCCGACCACCTGGGGCTGGCGGAGCCGCCGGCGGGGGCGTGAGCGCGGATGGCCGGAGGAGTGCCCCCGCCGATGATGTAACGTAGCTTGGGGAGGCACTCCCACTTCGCGAAAAGGCAGGGGACGAGCTTGGATCGCAGCCCATCGCAGGCGCTGAGCCGGCTTCCTTACCAGGACCTGGTCGGACACCTGAAGGAGCTCCTGGCCCCCTCGCTGGCCAACGACTGGCCCAACCTTCCCGTCGCCCGGGCGGAGGGTTCGCTCATCTGGGGCGCCGACGGACGCCGTTACATCGACTTCGTCGAGGGCTTCGCCGCCAACAACACCGGCCACCGCCACCCGCGCGTGCTGGCGGCGGCGCGGGAGCAGATGGAGAGGCTGGTGCACAGCGCCATCGGCGTCACCGTCTACGAGCCGGTCCTGCGCTTGGCGGCGCGGCTGCGCGAGGTGACCCCGGAGGGCATCGAGAGCTTCTTCTTCGGCAACTCGGGCGCCGAGGCGGTGGAGGGCGCGGTCAAGCTGGCGCGCTACGCCACCGGGCGCCCCGCGGTGGTCGCCTTCTGGGGCGGCTTCCACGGGCGCACCTTCGGCGCCATGACGCTGACCGCCTCCAAGGCCAAGTACCGGCTGCGCGAGGAGCCGCTCGTCGGCGGCGTCTACCATTCCGTCTATCCCAACGTCTACCGCTCGGCCCACCGCGACGATCCGGAGCGCGTGGCGGAAGAGGCGCTGGCCCATCTCCGGCGTCTCTTCGCCCACGAGGTCGACCCCTCGCAGGTGGCGGCCATCGTCGTCGAGCCGGTCCAGGGAGAGGGCGGCTACATCGTGCCGCCCGCCAGCTTCCTGCATGGGCTGCGCAAGATAGCCGACCGGCACGGCATCCTCCTCGTCTTCGACGAGGTGCAGACGGGCTTCGGGCGGACGGGGCGGATGTTCGCCGCGCAGACCTTCGGGGTCCGCCCGGACATCCTGGTGATGGCCAAGGGCATCGCCTCGGGCTTCCCGCTCTCGGCCATCGGCGCCTCGGAGGAGCTGATGCGCGGCTGGGGCTCCGCCGCCCACGGCACCACCTTCGGCGGCAACCCGGTCAGCTGCGCGGCGGCGCTGGCCACGCTGGACGTGCTGGAGGAGGAGGCGCTCCCCGAGCGCGCGGCGGCGCTGGGGCCCGGGGTGCTGGAGCGGCTCCGCCGGCTGCGCGACGAGTTCCCCGTCATCGGCGACGTGCGCGGCCTGGGACTGATGGCGGCGGCCGAGTTCGTCGACCCGGCCAGCGGCGAGCCGGACGGCGAGACGGCCCACCGGGTCATCGCGGCGGCGCTGGAGCGGGGGCTCCTGCTCTACCCCGCCGGCGTCCAGGGCGAGGTGATCCGCTTCATGCCGGCGCTCAACGTGCCGGAGGAGCTGCTGGAAGAGGGGCTGGAGATCTTCGCCGAGGCGGTCCGCACGGTCGCCAGAGAGCGCGTCGCGCTCCGCGGCTGAGCGGCGGGGGAAAAAGGCGGGCGAGGCGAACGCCATGGCGGCCGAGAGGGGCGACGGCGTCGGGGAGGCGCTCGAGGAGCTGCGCCGGGCGCTGGCGCGGCTGGAGCTGGCGCTGGAGAGGCTGCGCGAGGAAGCGATCCGCGACCCGCTGACCGGCGCCTTCAACCGCCGCTTCCTCGAGACGCGGCTGGCCGAGGAGGTGGCGCGCGCCGAGCGTTACGGCGTCCCCTTCAGCCTCCTCCTCCTCGACCTGGACGACTTCAAGCGCTTCAACGACCGCCACGGCCACCTGGCCGGCGACCGCCTCCTGGCCGAGCTGGCCCTGCTCTGGCGCTCGGCCCTGCGCCAGGCCGACGAGCTCTTCCGCTTCGGCGGCGACGAGTTCGTCGTCCTGCTGCCCCAGACGCCGCGCGGGGCGGCCCTGGAGACGGGGCGCCGCCTGGAGGCGCTCACCCTGGAGGGGGGCAGCCGCGCCAGCCTCAGCGTCGGCGTCGCCGGCTGGCCCGAGGACGGCCGCACGCCCGAGGCGCTCCTGGCCGCCGCCGACCGTTCGCTCTACGAGACCAAGAAGCCCGGAGGCGCCCCCGCGGCGGCGGCGGCCGCCCGCCCCGACGGGGGCGCGCAGCCGGAGACGCTCGAACTGGCCCTGGGCTACGCCGGCGACCCCGGCGCCCCCACCTGCATCTGGATCGACGGACGCGCCGTCCGCGTCCTGGCCGTGGAGCCGGTGGAGGGCCAGCCGGAGAGCCTCGCCCTGCTCACGGAGGAAGGCCGCTGGACGCTGCCGCGGCGGGCGCTCCGCCTGCCGCCCCGCGCCTAGCCTAGCCGGGACGCCGGCTCAGCCGCCGCGCAGGCGGACCGCCAGCCGGCTGCCCGCCAGGACCAGGCGATAGAAGGGGCCGTAGGGCGGCAGCGGCGGGTGGAAGTCCCGCGTCGGGCCCGGGAAGGCGGCCTCCAGCTCGGCCGCCACCTCCTCGTCCAGCGCGAGCCGTGCCGCGGCGGCGTTCTGGCGGACGTGTTCGGGCCGGACCGCCTTGGGGATGCCCACCACCCCAGGCTGGCGCACCAGCCAGGCCAGCGCCAGCTGGACCGGTTCCAGGTCCAGTCTCCGCGCCACGCTCTCCAGCCGCTCCCAGCCCCGCCAGCGGCGGAAGCGGCCGTGGGCCAGCGGGCTGTAGGCCAGGAGGAGCTGGCCGTGCTCCCTCGCCCAGGGCAGCAGGCTCCTCTCCGCCCGCCGGTCGCCGAGCCCGTAGGGCACCTCGTGGAAGGCCAGGTGCTCGCCGGCCGGCAGCGCCTGCCAGGCGGCCCGCAGCCAGGGAAGGTCGAAGTTGCTGATCCCGGTGAAGCGCGCGAGGCCGCGCGCCCGCATCTCCCGGAAGGCGGCCAGCGTCTCGCCCAGCGGGGCCGAGCGCGTCGGCCAGTGGAGCAGGACCGCGTCCACGTAGCCCGTGCCCAGGCGCCGCAGCGAGCCCGCCAGCGCCGCCAGCGCCTCGCGCCGCCCGGCGTGCGAGGGCCAGATCTTGGTCACCAGGAAGACGCGCTCGCGGCAGTCGCGAACCGCCTCTCCCACCACCCGCTCCGCGCCCCCGGCACCATACAGCTCGGCCGTGTCGATGAGGGTCATGCCCAGCTCGATGCCCAGCCGCAGCGCCTCCACCTCGCGGGCGAAGGAGGCGCGCGACTCGCCCATCCCCCAGGTGCCCTGCCCCAGCACCGGCACGAGTACGCCGCCGCCCGGAATCTCGCGCTGCGGCAGCGCCTGCGGCCGCCCCTCGCCGCCCCGGCCTCCTCCCATCGCCTCGCCCCCTTCTCCCTTCCGCTCGCCGCGGCCCCTCGCCCGCCGGCCGCGGCCCGACCCTCCCCGGTCTCGAGCGGCGCCGGCCGGCGTACAAGGTGGGGAGAGAGCCGTCTCCCGCCCTTCGCCGGGACGCCTGCCCGCCGCTCCCGCCTTGGGAGGCGTGCGGCCCCGCGCTATCCTCTTCCAGTCGGGGAAGATACCCCCAGAATCGGGAAGGAGGCCTCCGCTTTGTCCGAGCGTCCCGACGGCGAGGAGAGCGCATCCGCCCGGGCCGGAAGCCCGCCCGAGCCGGTCGCCGACGCTCGCCTGCCCGGAGCGGGCCCGCGCCCCGGCCGCCGCCGGGCGCTCTGGGCCGGCTTGGCCCTCCTGGTCTTCTTCGCCGTCGTCTCGGCGCTTCTCCTGCCCCGCGCCGGCCGCGCCCCGGAGAGCCGGTCCGCGGCGCTAGGTGCGGCGGCGACGCTGGCCAAGGCGGTGGCGGGCGACCTGCCGCCGGTGACGGTGCTGGTGCTCGGCGTCCAGCAGGC
>JAIMAT010000120.1 GCA_023511835.1 Bacillota bacterium
GGTCAGCTCGGCGGCCACCGACATGGGGTAGAGCGGGCGGTCGTGGTCCGGCTTCTTTTCCATCCTTTCCCTCTCCCCTGCGTGGAGCGCTCGGCCTCTCCCGCGCACGGTATTCCGCCCCGCCCGCCGTGGTGCCGCCCGCCTCCCCCGCTTCACGGGCCACCCTTCACGGTCTGGCCAGGCTCTGCTACACTGGCGCACGTATTGCGGCCCGCGGAAACCCTCCCCGCCGGGCCCGCCGCGGCGGCCTCCGCCCGCCGCACGGGTTCGCCGGGCCCGCCTGCGGCATAGACCGCTGGCGAGAGGGCCGTCGACGCCCCGTCACCCGGGCCGCTCGCCGGGCGGAGAGGCCGCGGCGGGGCGCGGCCGGGGATGCGGGCGGCCGGGCCGCCCAACCGGAGCCGACGGAAGGGAGCGTAGCGCGACTGGCATGGGCTTTCGCCTCGAACGCCTCTCGACGGAGCCGGTGCTCCGGCCCGTGCAAGAGCACGACTGGGAGCGCGCCGCGGTCTTCAACGCCGCCGCGACGCTCTGGCGCGGCCGTATCGTCCTTCTTTACCGGGCCTCGGACCAGCCTTTCGGCCTGGACTATTCGCACAGCTACGTCTCGGCCATCGGCTTCGCCGAGAGCCGCGACGGGATCCACTTCGAGCGCCGTCCCGAACCGGTCATGCGCGGCGTCGGTCCCCAGGAAGCGCGCGGCGTCGAGGATCCGCGCCTCTCGCGCATCGGCAACCGCTTTCACATGGTCTACACCGCCTTCGGCGGCCGCGAGCCCACCGACTTCCGCATCGCCATGGCCACCTCGCGGGACCTGATCCACTGGGGAGAGCGACGCCTCCTCCTGGACGAGCCCAACAAGGACGGGGCGCTCCTGCCGGCCCGCATCGGCGGCCGCTACTTCCTCTTCCACCGGCGCCCGCCCTCTATCTGGCTGGCGGAATCGACGGACATGGTCCACTGGGAGAACCACCGCGAGATCCTGCTGCCCCGCGCCGGCTACTGGGACTCGGCCCGCATCGGCATCGGGCCGGCCCCGCTGCGCGTCGACGGAGGCTGGCTCCTCATCTATCACGGCGTCGACGCGCGCAACACCTACCGGCTGGGCGCCGCCCTGCTGGACGCGCGCGAGCCCTGGCGCGTCCTCGACCGCCTGGAGGAGCCCATCCTGGAGCCGGAGACCGACTGGGAGCGGAACGGCTGGATTCCCAACGTGGTCTTCGCCTGCGGCGCCGTCGACACGGGCGACCGCCTGCTGGTCTTCTACGGCGCCGCCGACACCTACGTGGGCGCGGCCCAGGTGGCCAAGTCCGAGATCCGCTTCGAGAGCCGCCGCGCCGCCTGATCCGCGGCGGCCGTCCCCCGCCGGCGGCACGCCCCCGCCCGGGCGCGCCGCCGCGCCCGAGCGCCCGCGGCCTGTCCTCCGCCTCCCTCGGCGGCGGGAGCAGGCGTCGCGGCGGCGCTCGGCGGCCCGCCCTCTCGCAAATCTCTCAGGCGCTCAGACGTCGAAGACCACCAGCGCCACCAGCGTGCCGATCAGGACGCCGACCAGCACCTGGAGCGGCGTGTGGCCGCGCAGCTCGCTCACCTCGCGCCGCTCCCGCTCGTGCAGGGCGGCCAGCTCCAGCGCCGCCCGCCCGGCGGAGCGAGGGCCCACCGGCGGCGCCTCCGCCCCGCCCAGCGCCCCCGCCGCCTCCAGCCGCTCCAGGAGCTCGTTGAGGAGCCTGGCCTGCTCCCCCACCGCCCGGCGCACCGTCACCGCGTCCCACATGGCCAGCAGCGCGACGACGATGGCCACCGACGCCTGGCCGGAAGTCCAGCCCGTAGAAAGGCCCACCCCCACCACCAGGCCGCTGACCAGCGCGGCATGCGAGCTGGGCATGCCGCCGGGTTCCAGGAAGCGGCGCCAGAGAAGGCGACGGGCACGCAGGCTCTCGGCCAGCCCCTTCCAGAACTGGGCGATGGCCATGCTGAGGAGCGCCACCACCAGGATGGGGTCGAGGCCGACCAGATGCAGCAGGCGGTGGATCACGTCCGCTCGCCCCCGCCCGCGCGGGGCCGCTCGCGCGCCTCCGCCCCCTCCCGGCCGGCCGCCTCGGGGTCGGGCAGGAGCTCGTCCAGGGGAAGGAGCTCGAAGCCCCGGCCGCGCAGCTCGGCCACCAGCCCGGGCAGGGCCGCCAGCGTCCTCTCCGGCGCCCCGGCCGCTCCGCCCGCGTCGTGGAGGAGGACGATCACACCGGGCCGGAGCCCCCGGCGGACGCGCCGCACGATGGAGTCCGGCGTGGAGCCCGCCTTCCAGTCGTCGCCGACGGCGCTCCAGAGGACGATCCGCTGCCGCACCCTCGCCGCCCCCAGCCAGACCGCCCAGTTGAAGGCGCCCCAGGGCGGGCGCAGGAAGCGGACCCTGCGCCCGCTCACGTCCTCCAGGAGCGCGGCTCCGTCCTCGATCTCGCGCAGCGTGGCCGCCGGGCCCAGCGACCAGGCGTGCCGGTGCGACCAGGTGTGGTTGCCCAGGCTGTGGCCGGCGGCCACCATCTCGCGCACCAGCCCCGGCGCGCGCGCCGCCCTCCGCCCCACCAGGAAGAAGCTGGCCCGCACCCCGAGCCGGCCCAGCGCGTCGAGAAAGCGCGGCGTGGTCGCCGGATCGGGGCCGTCGTCGAAGGTGAGGGCCGCCCGGAGCCCCTCGCCCCCGGCCCGCGCCACCACGCCCGCATGCAGGTAGTGGCCCAGCAGCTCGGGCAGCCCCTCGCCCGCCGCCCAGGCCGTCCCCGCCAGGAGGGCGAGCCCGCCTCCCCAGCCGCGCAGCATCGACCGCTCCACGCCCATCCTCCTTCTCCCGCCTAGGGCCGCGTCGCCGGATCGGCAAGGCCGGCCAAGCGCAGCACCTCGGCCGCCACGCGCCGCGCCGAGCCCGGCCGGCCCGCCGCCCGGGCGGCGCGGCGCAGCGCCTCCAGCCGTTCCGGCTCGGCCAGAAGCCGGCGCACCTGCTCTTCCAACTCCTCCGGTTCGCGCGCCACGATCCCGGCCTGCCGGCGGAGGAGCCAGGCCGCGTTGGCCTCCTCCTGCCCGGGGATGGGCCGGTAGATGAGCGGCGGCACGCCGGCCGCCAGCGCCTCGGCGGTCGTCAGTCCGCCCGCCTTGGTGACCACCAGGTCCGAGGCCGCCATCAGGCGCGGCATGGCGTCGGTGAAGCCGAAGACGCGCGCGCGCCGCCGCGCCCCGGGCACCGCGGCCACCAGCGCCTTCAGCCGTTCCTTCAGGCGGCGGTCCCGGCCCGCCACCAGGAGGAGCTGCAGCTCCGGGTCGAAGCGGAGGAGGCGTTCGGCCACCGCGGCCACGGCCGCCAGCGCGCCGAAGGCGCCCCCGGTGACCAGGAGCGTGGGCCGCTCCGGTCGGAGCCCCAGCGCCCTGCGCAGGCGCGCCCGCTCCTCGGGGCTGTGCGGCCGGAAGGCGTCGCGCACCGGGATGCCCGTCACCCGGACGACTTCCTCCGGTTCGCCGCGGGCCAGGAGGCTTTCCCGCACCTCCTCGCTGCCCACGCAGTAGAGCGCCGTCCCCGGGTGGACCCACTGGCTGTGGACGGTATAGTCGGTGATGACCGTCACCACGGGCACGTCGATCAGCCCGCCGCGGCGCAGGTGGACGAGGACGCCGGCCGGGACGGGAAAGGTGCAGACCGCCACGCGCGGCCGGAGGCTCCGCACCAGGGAGAGAAGGTGGTTCCGCCCCAGGCGGTTGAGAAACTTCTGCCAGGGGGAATCATCGCGCAGGAAGCCCGTCCGGTGGTAGAAGAGTCCGTAGGACCAGGGCGCGTGGCGCAGCATGGCGATGTAGATGTCGCCCACCCCGCGGTTGAAGAGGTGGCCCACCATCTCCATGCCGTCCACCTGGCCGACGCGCAGCCCGGGCGCCGCCTCCAGCAGCGCCTCGCGAACGGCGCGGGCCGCCTGGCGGTGGCCCGCGCCCCAGGTGGCGTCCAGCAGAAGCACGTCCAGGCGCTCCTGCCAGCCGTTTTCCGGCGTTCCACTCTGCGCGTCCACGCCCCGATCATACCGCGCCCCCCGCGGGCATGAAGACGAAGGAGGCGAGAGCCTTGGCCGTGCGGGCGCCCGACTTCCCCCCCGGGCTGGAGTGGATCGGCGGCGGTCCGGTCCGCCTCGCCGACCTGCGCGGCCGCCTCGTCCTGCTCCATTTCTGGACGTACGGCTGCATCAACTGCCAGAACGTGCTGCCCGAGCTCTCCCGGCTCGACGCCCGTTTCCGCTCCCGGGGGCTGACCATCCTGGAGATCCACGCGGGCAAGTTCGACGCCGAACGCTCCACGGAGGCGATCCGGCTGGCCGCCCGCCGCCTGGGCGTCCATCGCCCGGTGGCCAACGACGCCCGCTTCCTGCTCTGGCAGGCCTATGCGGTCCGCGCCTGGCCGACGCTGGTCTTCGTCGACCCCCTGGGGCGGATCGTCGGTCGCCACGAGGGCGAGTTCGCGCCCGCCGAGATGGAGCGGGTGGTGACCGGGCTGCTGGAGCGCTACCGGCGCCAGGGGCTGCTCCGGCCCGGGGAGGGGCCTCCGCTCCCTCCCGCCGCCGGCGAGCCGCCCCCGCGCGGCCTGGCCTTTCCGGGCCGGGTGCTGCCCGACGGCGACCGCATCTGGCTCTCCGACACCGGCCACGGGCGCGTGCTGGCCTTCGACCGCTCCGGCCGCCTGCTGCGGGTGATCGACGGCCTGGAGGCCCCGCAGGGGCTGCTGCGCCTGGGCGAGAGCCTCTGGATCGCCGATCCCGTGGCCGGGACGCTCTGGCGGGCGCCCGCCGGGGAGCCGGGCCCGGCCGAGCCCTATGCGGAGGGACTGCGCCAGCCCT
>JAIMAT010000121.1 GCA_023511835.1 Bacillota bacterium
GGGCGCCCCCCGCTCCTCGGCGCCGTGCGGCGCCCGCTCACTCCGCGCCCACGCCGCTCAGCTGCCGGCTCCGCTCGATCACCTGCTGGGCGATGAAGGCGGGCATCTCCTCGTAGCGTACGAAGCGCTGTTGGAAGCGTCCCCAGCCGCGGGTCATGGAGCGCAGGTCGACGGCGTAACGGAGCATCTCCGTCTCCGGCACCTCGGCATGCACCACCTGCAGCTCGCCCTCGCGGTCCATGCCCAGCACCCGCCCGCGGCGCCGGTTGAGGTCGCCCAACACGTCGCCCAGGTACTCCTCGGGGACGGTGACGGTCACCTCGTCCACCGGCTCCAGGAGCACCGGGTCGGCCTCGTGGAAGGCCTTCTTGAAGGCGAGGGAGGCCGCGATCTTGAAGGCCATCTCGGAGGAGTCCACCGGGTGGTAGGAGCCGTCGTCCAGGGTGACGCGCACGTGCGTCACCGGGTAGCCAGCCAGCACGCCCTCGGCCATGGTCTCGCGAACGCCCTTCTCCACCGCCGGGATGTACTGGCGGGGGACGGCGCCGCCGAAGATCTTGTCGACGAACTCGAAGTCGGCCTCCGGCAGAGGGTCCAGCTGGAGGAAGACGTGGCCGTACTGGCCGTGACCGCCCGTCTGCTTCTTGTGCTTGCCCTCGGCCCGGGCGTGCTTGCGGATGGTCTCGCGGAAGGCCACCTTCGGCTCGGCCAGCTCCACCTCCACCTGGAACTTCCTGCGCAGCCGGTCGCGCAGCACCTCCAGGTGGACGTCGCCCAGGCCCGCCACCAGCACCTGATGCGTCTCGTTGTTCCGCTGCACGCGCAGCGAGGGGTCCTCCTCCACCAGCCGGGCCAGGCCCGCGCCCACCTTCTCCTCGTCGCCGCGCGCCTTGGGCTGGACGGCCACCGTGAAGACCGGCTCAGGCACCGGCGGCGGCGGCAGGCGGAGCCGTGCCTCGCCGCTGCTCAGCGTCTCGCCCGTCTGCGTGACGGCCAGCTTGGCCACGGCCACGATGGAGCCCGGACCCGCCTCCTGGACCGCCTGCTGCTCCTTGCCCTTCAACAGGAAGAGCTGCCCCACCCGCTCGGGCGCCTCGCGGCTGGAGTTCCAGACCTGCGAGTCGGCGCGCAGTCTTCCCTGGAAGACGCGCAGCACCGAGAGACGCCCGACATAGGGGTCGGTCTGCGTCTTGACCACCTGCGCGCAGAGCGGTCCGTCGGCGGCGCCGATCAGCTCCGCCGCACTCCCGTCGGCGGAGACGGCGCGGAGCGCGCGGGCGCGCGCCTCCGGCCCGGGGGCGAGACGCAGGATGGCCTCCAGCGCCTCCTCCACGCCCAGGTCGGCGGCGCCCGCCAAAGCCAGCACCGGCACGAGGTCGCCCGCCTGGACCGCGGCGGCCAGTCCGCGCTCCAGCTCCTCCGGGGCCAGCACGCCCTGCTCCAGGTAGCGCTCCAGCGTCGCCTCGTCCTGCTCGGCGGCCAGCTCCAGCAGCTGCTGACGGTAGCCGGCCGCCTCCTCCAGGAGGTCGGCGGGAGCCTCGATCTCGATGCGCCGCCCGTCGCGGCGGCCCCAGGCCTGGCCGGTGAGCACGTCCAGCACGCCCCGGAAGGCGGTCTCGGCGCCGACGGGAAGGGTAAGGGGCACCAGGCGCGAGCCCGCCAGGCGCCGGAGCGGCTCCAGCGCCGTGTCGAAGGCGGCGTGCTCGCGATCCATCTTGTTCACCAGGACGAAGCGGGGGAGGCGCTCCTCCGCCGCGCGGCTCCAGGCCTGCAGCCCGCCCACCTGCGGCCCGGAAGAGGCGTCCACCACCAGCAGCGCCGCGTCGGCGGCGTGGAGAGCGGCCAGCATCTCGGCGGCGAAGTCGAAGTAGCCGGGGGCGTCGAGGAGGGTGAGCGGCCGGTCGCGCCAGCGCAGGGTGGCAAAGCCGGTGAAGAGCGAGATCTTGCGCTGGACTTCCTCCGGCTCGAAGTCCAGGGTGGCGGTGCCGTCCTCCACGCGCCCCCGCCGGCCCACCGCCCCGGCCAGCGCCAGGATCGACTCCGCCAGGGTGGTCTTGCCGGAACCCGAATGGCCGACGAGGGCGAGGTTGCAAGGCTCCGATCTGCTCATGGCTCAGCCCCCCTCGGATCGGAGGCCGAGCCCCCGGGGACCCGGGACGCACGCTTCCGCCGCCTCGGCCCCGACCCAGATGCTGCTGAGTCCGTTCGTGTCCGCCGCGCCGTTCCCTGCCGGGGGAGGATCGCAACTTCTGCCGGCAGGCGATCCCCGGCCGACCGCTTGCCGGGCCGGAGAGCCGCTCAGCCCCGCCCGGCCAGGGAGGGCTCGGGCCGGTGGCCGGCCACGCCCCAGGCGAAACTCTGCTTGTAGATCTTCAACTCCAGCGAGGTGGCGGTGTCGACGATCCCTTCGATGCCGGCCAGATCCTCGATGAGGAAGCGCGAGAGCTCCTCGTTGGAGGCGAAGTAGGCCTCCACCAGGATGTCGAAGTCGCCCGTGGCGGCGGCGACGTAGCGGACCCGCGGCAGGGCGCAGAGCGCCTGGACGACCGACTCGAACCTCTGCGTCTCCACGTTGATGCCGATCAGCGCCGGTGTGTTGAAGCCGATCCGGAAGGGGTCCGAGACCGCCGCGATGTGGATGATCCCCTCCTGGACCAGGCGCTGGAACTTCCTCCGGATGGTCCCCTCGGTCACGCCGATGCGTCGCGCCAGGTCGACGAAGGACATGCGCCCGTCCTCCTGGAGGAGAAGGATCATCTCGCGCTCCGTCCGGTCCAGATCCACCATGCCCGTGGCCTCCTCGCGTCGGCTGCCGCCCGGCTGGCGCCGGGCTTGCGGGCGGCGGTCGTCGCCCGCCGCGCTTCTACGCTTTCCGTCCCCTTATTCTAACTCCTTTGCCGGATTCCGCACGATCGACAGCACCCAGTCGGGGGAACCCACCGGCTCGGCCGCGATCCGGACGCCCGCCGCGATGTGCCGGAGCGCCTCCCCGGCCGCCTCCCGGTCGCGCGCGCGCAGCCGGAGGAGCGGCTGGCCCGCCTCCACCCGCTCGCCCACCTTGGCCAGCACCTCGGCGCCGACGCCGTGGTCGACGCGCTCGCCCTCGTGCCGCCGGCCCGCGCCCAGCGCCATCACCGCCTCGCCCACCCGGCGGGCGTCGAGGCGCTCCAGCCAGCCGTCCGCGGGCGCGGCCAGCTCGGCCTGGACGGGGGCCAGCTCCAGGCGCTCGGGCTGGTCGACCACGCGCGGGTCGCCGCCCTGCGCCTCCACCATGCGTGCAAAGCGCTCCAGCGCCTCTCCCCGGCGCCAGACCTCGGCCACGCGGGCCCGCGCCTCCTCCGGGTCGGCCGCCCGCCCGGCCATCACGAGCGCCTCGGCGGCCAGCGCCTCGGCGCAGGCGCGCAGACCGGGCTCCGCCTGCCCGCGCAGCGCCTCCACCGCCTCGCGCACCTCGACGGCGTTGCCCACCGTCCTCCCCAGCGGCTCCTCCATGCGGGTCAGCACGCAGCGGACGGCCAGGCCGAGGCGGGCGCCCGTGGCCACCAGGCTCTCCGCCAGGCGACGCGCCTCCGCCTCGCCGGGAAGGAAGGCGCCCGCCCCCACCTTGACGTCCACCACCACCGCGTCGGCTCCCCCGGCCATTTTCTTCGAAAGGATGCTGGCGGTGATGAGGGGGAGCGAGTCGACGGTGGCGGTGACGTCGCGCAGGGCGTACATGCGCGCGTCCGCCGGCGCCAGGCTGGCGGAGTGGCCGGCCACCACGAGGCCGATGCGGCGCGCCTGCGCCACCGCCTCGGAGGGCTCCAGCGCGGTCCGGAAGCCGGGAATCGACTCCAGCTTGTCCAGAGTGCCGCCCGTGTGCCCCAGCCCGTGACCGGAGAGCTTGACCACCGGCAGGCCCAGCGCCGCCAGGAGCGGTACCACCAGGAGCGTCGCCTTGTCGCCGACGCCGCCCGTGCTGTGCTTGTCCACGTGCGGGCCCGGCAGCGCGGAGAGGTCGAGGCGCGAGCCCGAGGCGGCCATGGCCTCCGTCAGCGCGGCCGTCTCCGACGGGCTCATGCCGCGCCAGACCACGGCCATCATCCAGGCGGCCATCTGGGCGTCGCTCACCTCGCCCGCCATGAAGGCCCGGATCCAGTCCGCGATCTCCCCGGCCCGGTGCTCCAGGCCGCGCTTCTTGGCCTCGATGAAGTCCGCCGGACGCATCACGGCCGGTCGCCTCCCGGTCCCGGCTCCGGGAGGCCCGTGCCGGTCCGCTCCCCGGCGGCTCCCCCGGCCCCTCCCTCCCCGTCCTCCAGGCGGAAGAGTCTGGGCAGGAGCTCGCCCAGGCGGAGCACCTCGACGCCACCCTCCGGCGCCTCCAGCAGGACGGGAAGATCCTCCCCCGCGAACTCCGCCAGCGTCTGGCGGCAGGCGCCGCAGGGCAGGCACTCCGGCCGCTCCGGCGAGACCACCGCCACCGCCCGGATCCGCCGGGCTCCGGCCGCCACCGCGGCCGCCACCGCCGCCTGCTCGGCGCAGGTGGTGAGGCGGTAGGAGGCCACCTCCACGTTGCAACCCGTGAAGAGGCGGCCCGCCCCGTCGAGCACGGCCGCCCCCACGTGGAAGTGCGAATAGGGAGCCCAGGCGTTCTCCGCCACCCTCCGCGCCGCCTCCAGCAGCCCGGCCGCCTCCGCGGCGCCCAGGCCCTCCACCTCCGGCCCCTTCCCCGGGGCCGTCGCCTCGCCCTCCACGCCCGCGCACCTCCCCCGGGCGCGCGGCCTGCCGCAGGGCGGGGCCCCGCGCCGCCGCCTATGTTACTACGCGGGCCAGCCGCGAGGCGCCGCCCTCCAGCC
>JAIMAT010000122.1 GCA_023511835.1 Bacillota bacterium
CTCGATGGGTTTTGCCTGCTGCAAACCATCGTAGCCCGGGCCTTCCCGCTTTTACAGCAGCCTCAGGACATCATCGGTTGAACCTGTGGGGGAGCCTGGGTCAAGAGGAAAAGAGAGGGAACCTCCGGGCCGGGCGCTGGCCGCTCTTGCGTCAGGCCGTCCACCCGGAGCAGTGCTTCCTTTGGCCGGGCGGCGTTCCGGCCGCCTCAGGCCCCCGCGGGGAAGCTCGGCTGCCGACTCGGCATGGAACGACCTGCCCGCTTGGCCGCAATCGTGCAGCTTGCGACGGTACGCGGCCAGCTCGAGGTCGCCTGGCGCCGGAGGCGGGGCGGCCCGGCCGCTCTCCCCTTCAGCCGGCCGGCCCGCCCGCTCTCCCCTCAGATGGCGGTCCAGCCGCCGTCGGCCACCAGGATGGCCCCGTTGACGAAACTGGCCTCGTCCGAGGCGAGGAAGAGCGCCACGCGCGCGATCTCCTCCGGCTGCGCGGCGCGGCTGCCCAGCGCCGCGAACTTCGTCACCCGCTCCATCCCCTCCGCATGCGGCTCGCCGCCCACCGGGATGCCCGTCTCCACGGCGCCGGGGCAGATGGCGTTGCAGCGGATGTTCCGCCGCGCGTAGAACTGGGCGATGTTCCGCGTCAGGCCGATCAGGGCGTGCTTGGAGGTGGTGTAGGCCGCGCCGGCCCGGCCTCCCCCCGTGCCGGCCACCGAGGCGATGTTGACGACGGCGCCGCCACCCCCCTCCAGCATCACCGGGAGAGCCTGCCGGCAGGCGAAGAAGGGGCCGTCCAGGTTGACTCCCAGCACCTTCCGCCAGAGGTCGGTGGGCGTCTCCGCCACCGGCAGGAAGCGGTCCATGATACCGGCGTTGTTGACCAGGACGTCCAGCCGCCCGTACGTCCGGACGGCGGTCTCGATCATCCGCCGCACCTGCTCCTCGTCCGAGACGTCGACCACCACGCCGGTGGCGTCTCCGCCTCCGCCGCGGATGCGCGCCACCGTCTCCTCCACCCGTTCGGGCACGATGTCGGCCACCACCACGCGTGCGCCCTCGGCGGCGAAGAGCGAGGCCATGGAACGGCCCATGCCCGCGCCCGCCCCGGTCACCACGGCGACCTTCTCCCGGAGTCGCATCGACGGATCCCTCCTCTCCCCGGAGCTCGTCCGGGTCTTTTCCGGTGCGCGTCGATAGCCTGTCCGGAGCGCCGGGAAGTCCGCGGGGCGCCTGGCCGCCCGGCGGGGCCGCCGCCTCTCCGCAGGCTTCCTTATGATTGGGAAGTTCGCCGCCCGCGGCCCCTCCCCCTCGTCCGGCCCCCGGGCGCACCGCGACCGCCGGCAGCAGCCGGCCGCCGGGGCAAGCTACCCGGTGCATCCGCTCCGCGGGGCGAGGGGAGGTGCCCGGATTGGCCGGAACGAGCCGAAGCCGTCCCGTGCCGCTCTCCCGGGCGGTGGGCCGCCTCCGCCGCCAGGTGGCGACGCTGGAGGACGACCTCCGCCTGGCCGTCCGCGACCCGCTGGCCGGGGCGGTCCGCCTCGTCCAGCGCCCGCTGGGCAGCCAGGACGACCTGGTGGTGCGGACGCTGGGCGACGAGGCGGCCGTCCTCTACATGGCCACCACGGTCGACCGGCAGCTGCTCTACCACGAGGTGCTGCTCCCGCTCCTCCGCGCCGGGGCCACGCGCGGTCAGCTGGCGGCCCGGACGGGACGTCTGCTGGCGCGCGTCCTGCCCGACTCCGACAGCCTTCCCAGCCTGCCGGACGCCGCCGACCGCCTGGCCGCCGGCCAGGTGGTGGTGCTGGCCGCCTGGGGGGAGATCCGGGCGGCCGAGCTGACCCGCGTCCCCGAGCGCGGCGTCGCCTCGCCCACCACCGAGCAGGCCATCCTGGGCTCCAAGGAAGCTTTCATCGAGAACCTGGAGACCAACCTGGGCCTGGTGCGGCGGCGGCTGATGGGCGAGAGCCTGCGCGTGCACCGCTACCGCCTGGGCCGCCGCACGCGGACGCCGGCCGCGCTGCTCTACCTGGACGACCTGGCGCCCCGCCAGCTGGTCCAGAGCCTGGAGCGCGGCCTGCGGCGCCTCGACCTGGACGCCGTCCGCGCCGGCAGCGACCTGGTGGAGCTCTTCTTCCAGGACTCCCTGGGCCTGGTACCGCTCAGCGAGCGGACCGAGCGCCCCGACCGCCTGGCGGAGGTGCTGCTCCAGGGGCGCGTCGCCCTGCTCGTCCAGGGCGACCCCTTCGCGCTCGTCGTCCCCACTACCGCCCTGGAGACGCTGAAGGACGCCGAGGATCACCTGACGGGTCCGCTGATGGTGGCCTTCGTCCGCGGGCTCCGCTTCCTGGGGCTGGTGCTGGCGGCGGTGCTGCCCGCGCTCTACGTGGCGCTCATGTCCGTGGACATCGGCGTCCTGCCCGTCCCTCTGGCGCTGGTGGTGAGCACCTCGCGGATCAACGTCCCCTACCCGGTGACGGTGGAGACGCTGCTCATCCTGGTCGTCATGGACATCTTCACCGAGGCCAGCATGCAGGCGCCCTCGGGGATCGGCACCACGCTCTCCATCGTGGGCACGCTGATCATCGGCCAGGTGGCCGTCCAGGCCAACCTGGCCAGCCAGCTGATCATGATCGTCGTTGCCGCCTCGGCCATGGGCGCCTACCTGTCCACCAAGTACGAGACCGGCTACGCCGTCCGCCTCATCAAGTACCCGCTCGCCCTGAGCGCCGCGGGCCTCGGCCTGACCGGTCTGGCGGGCGCCCTGCTGGCCCTGCTGGGCTACGCGGCCTCGCTGGAGTCGGCCGGCGTGCCCTTCCTGGCGCCGCTGGGACCGCTCCAGGTCCACAGCCTGAGGAAGCACGACCTCTGGCTGCCGCCCCGCCCGCGCATCGCGCGCCGCTCGGAGACGTGGCGCCCGCGGGAGAGCCGGATGGGAGGGGGCCGGTCGCGCTGAACCGCCGCCGGCCCGCGCTCTCGCCTGTCGCCCTCTTCGCCCTGGTCTTCTACGCCTCGCTCTGCGTGACGCCCTTTCTCTTTCCCAGCCAGCTCTTCGCGCAGCTGGGGCGCGGCACCTGGGTGGTGACGCCGCTGGAGCTGCTCGTGGCGCTCTGGGGCCTCTGGGTGATCCGGCGCCTGGAGGCGTGGCTCGACCGCCGGGTCGGCGCCCGTCGCGGCGCCGTCGAGCTCTGGGCGCCGCGTCTCTTCGGGCGCCTGGCCGGCAACCTCTACCTGGCGCTTCTGGCCGGCTACTTCCTCCTCTCGGCGGCCCTGGGGGCGCGCGTCCTCGACGAGATCCTGCGCGTGGAGGAGCTGCCCGAGACCTCCGTCTGGCTCCTGGCGCCCGCGACGCTCCTGCCGGCCTTCGTCCCCGCCGCCCTGGGGCTGGCGGCCGTCGCCCGCAGCGCCCAGGTCCTGCTTTTCGTCGTCCTCCCCGGTCTCCTCGCCATCCTCCTCTGGCCGCTGGGCCAGGCCACCTGGCAGGAGCTGCTGCCGCTGACCACGGCGCTCGACGCACTCCGCCGCCTGGGCTCGCCCCTGGCCCTGGCGTCGCTCTGCGTGCTGCGCGGCTACGTCCCGCTCCTCCTGCTTGCGGGTCGCGCGGCCTCGCCGCGCTGGCCGCGCCCCGCCCTCCTCGGCTTCGCGGCCGCCTCGCTGGTCGACCTGACGGGCTTCGTGGCGCCCGTGGCGGTGCTCGGCCTGCCCTACGCGGTCCGCACCACCTACCCGTTCATGGAGACCATCGAAACCATCCGGGTGGGCTTCCTGCCCGTGGAGCACCTGGCCATGCTGACGCTCCTCATCTGGCAGGCCAGCGTCTTCGTCTTCGGGGCGCTCTACCTCTGGGCCGCCCTGGAGCTCTTGACGCGCTGGCTGCCGCCCGGCCCGTGGGGGCGGCGCCTCCTGCTGGCAGCCATGATGGCGGCCACCCTGGCCCTGGCCGGCTGGCGCATCGCCCCGCCCCAGGAGCAGAGGCTCCTCGTCGTCTGCAACCTCCTGGGAGCGGGGCTCGGGATCCTCCTCCCCTCGCTGGCGCTCCTCCTCTCCCTGCGGGCGCGGGCCGGGGGTGCGTCAGGCCTCCGTCCCCGCGCGGCGGCAAGGGGGACGGCCGCCACGGCCGAGCCGGCCTCCCGACACGCCTGGCGGCGGGGGAGCGCACTCCTCCTGCTCCTCGCCCTTCTCCTCGGGACGGCGGGATGCGGCGACGTGGAGGACATCGACAAACGCGCCCTGGTGGTGGCCCTGGCGCTGGACGCCGCGCCCGGCGGCGCGCTCCGGCTGACCGTCCAGTTCCCCGCCGCCGGCGACAACTTCACGGGCGGCGGGGGCGGCGGCACCGGAGGGCGCATGGGCGGCGGCCAGGGGACCACGGCGGGGGCGGTCACCCTGCAGGCCCGGGCCGCGAGCTGGTCGGAGGCCGTCGCCGCCCTCGCGCGCCGGACCGGTCGCGCCCTCGACCTGCGCACCGTCGACGCCGTCCTCGTCGGCGAGGCGCTGGCCCGCCGCGGCATCACCGACCTGGTCGGCGCGCTCCTGCGCGAGCCGGCCATCAGCAAGACGGCCGACGTCCTGCTGGTGCGCGGGCAGGCAGGCGCCCTCCTCGCCTCCCGGCCGCCCCAGGGGACGGCGCCCATGGCCACGCGCCTCTCGCGCCTGGTGCGGAACGGGCTCACCCGCACGGTCACCGACGCCCGCCCGGTGGCGCTCTGGGAGCTGGGCCGCGATCTGATGACGCCCTACCGGACGGCCAGCCTCCCCGAGGCGGCGCCGGGTCCGG
>JAIMAT010000123.1 GCA_023511835.1 Bacillota bacterium
CGCGGGGCGGCCGGGAAGCCGCGGGCGGAAGGTAGGCGCGGAGCATGTAGTAGAGGTCCTCCGGCCGGCGCGCGCCGAACCAGGTGTGGACCGGTTCGCCGCGGACGAAGAGCTTCAGCGTCGGCGCCGAGGTGACGTCGAAGCGGCGCACGAGCCCGGGCGCCTTCTCCACCCAGAGGCGGTAGACCGGCAGCGGCGGCAGGGCGGGCAGGACCTCTTCCAGGGCGCGCTCCAGCAGCCCGCACTGGCCGCAGGCCGGGGTGGCGAAGTAGAGCGCCATCGCCTCGGGCGGCCGCCGCAGGAGCGCCTCCACCGCCGCCTCGTCGGCCTCCAGGATGCCGGCCCTCGCCTGGCGCGAAGGCATCACGCGGGTCCCTCCCTTCCGGCAGGTACGGTTCTACCCCTTGGGGTATCTCTAGCATAACGCCCGTCGGAAACGGGCAGGAGGCGGACGTCACGGCGCCTCGTCGCCCCGTGCAGCGTTCAGGGAGGGAAGCCCGATGACCCGCTACGTCGTCGCAGGCGGTGTCGCCGCCGGCATGAGCGCGGCCTCGCGCATCCGGCGGCTCGATCCGGAGGCGGAGATCCTGGTCTTCGAACGAAGCGGCTACGTCTCCTACGGTGCCTGCGGTCTCCCCTACTTCGTGGGCGGTCTGATCGCCAGGCCCGAGCAGCTGGTCCACTATTCGGCCGACTTCTTCCGCAGCCAGCGGCGGATCGAGGTGGCCCTGCACAGCGAGGTGGAGGCGATCGACCGGCGGCGCCACGAGCTGGTGGTGCGCGACCTGGACGGCGGCGAGCGCCGCCGGCTGCGTTACGACCGGCTGATCCTGGCCACCGGGGCGCGCCCCTCGCTGCCCCCCGTGGAGGGCCTGGAGCTGGAGGGAGTGCACGTCCTCCGCCTGGTGGAGGACGGAATCCGGCTCCGGCAGGCCCTGGAGGCGGGGAAGGGGCGGGCCGTCGTCTTGGGCGGCGGCTACATCGGTCTGGAGGCGGCCGAGGCCATGCGCCAGCAGGGTTGGCAGGTGACGCTGATCGAGGCGCTTCCCCAGCCCATGGCCTCGCTCGATCCCGAGCCGGCGGCGGCCGTCGTCCGCGAGCTGGAGCGGAACGGCGTGGAGGTCCGCCTGGGCGAGCCCGTCCGCGGACTCGAGGGGGGCGCCGCCGGCGGCGGCGCGCGCCGCGTCCGCCGGGTCGTCACGGCCTCCGGCGCGGTGGAGGCCGACCTGGTGCTGGTGGCCACGGGCATTCGCCCCAACAGCGAGCTGGCGGCCGCCGCCGGGATCGAGACCGGCGTGCGGGGCGCCATCCGCGTCGACGCGGAGGTGCGCACCTCCGATCCGGACGTCTGGGCGGCCGGCGACTGCGCGGAGACCTACCACCTCGTCACGGGGCGACCCGACTGGATCCCCCTCGGCACCACCGCCAACAAGCAGGGCAGGATCGCCGGGGAGAACGCCTCGGGCGGCCACGCCCGCTTCCGCGGCGTGGCCGGCACCGCCATCGTCAAGATCTTCGACCTGGGGGTGGCGCGCACCGGCCTCTCCCTGGCCGAGGCCAAGGCGGCCGGCTTCGACGCGGAGGCGGTGGAGATCCAGCAGCGCTCCCGTGCCGGCTACTACCCGGGGGCGGGGCGGATGACGGTCCGCCTGGTGGTGGAGCGCGCCAGCCGCCGCCTCTTGGGCGGCCAGCTGACCGGGCCGCTGGACGCCGTCCAGCGGGTGAACACGCTGGTGGCGGCGCTCCAGGCAGGGTTCACCGCCGACGACCTCTACGCCCTCGACCTGGCCTACGCGCCGCCCTTCGCGCCGGTCTGGGACCCGCTCCTGATGGCGGCCCGCCAGGCACTGCGCGGCGGCGAGGAGTAGGGAGGGCCGAGCCGGGGAGCGGACGGCCCCGGCTCCCGCGCATGAGGTCGCGGCCGGGGTTCTCCCTCCCCGCCCCCGGGTGCCCACCCGAGGGCGGGCAGGGATCCGACCCGAGCCGGCGTATTTCTGCAGGTGAATGAGCATTCATTCACTATCGCAGATGCGGCCGCCCGCGGCGAAGCTGAGGGGGGTCCGGCTTTCCGGCGGCGGTCGCCCGCGGGAGGGAGAAGCGTCATGGACGAGCCGCTCCGCTCGCCGGAGGAGGCCCGGGCGGCCTACGATGCGGCCCCCTGGCTGGCCTCCTACCCGCCTGACGTCCCGCCCCACCTGGAGTACCCCGAGGCCGGCCTGCCCGAACTGCTGGAGCGCGCGGTCCGCGAGGCGCCCGAGCGGGAGGCGATCCGCTTCTTCGGACGGAGCATCCGCTACCGGCAGCTGGGCGAGCGCGTCCGGCGGCTGGCGGCCGCGCTGGCGGCGCGCGGGGTGACGCGCGGCGAGCGGGTGGCCGTGATGCTGCCCAACACGCCCCAGCTCGTCGTCGCCTACTTCGCCGCGCTTCGCCTGGGCGCCGTGGTGACGCTGGTCAACCCGCTCTACACCGCCCGCGAGGTCCGCCATCAGCTGGCCGACTCCGGGGCGCGCTGGCTGGTGGCCCTGGATCTCACCTGGCCGCGCCTGGAGACCGGCCTGGAGGGGACGGCCGTGGAGCGCGTGATCCTGGCGGCGGTGGAGGACGAGCTCCCCTTCCCGCTGGGCTTCCTCGCCCGCCTGAGGAAGCCGCGCCTCCCCCTGGCGCCGCGCGTGGCCGGCGTCCCCGTCGAGCGCTTCCCCCAGCTGGAGCGCGAGCGCCATCCGGAGCCGCCCGCGGTCCGGGTGGAGCCCGGCGACCTGGCGCTCCTTCAGTACACGGGGGGCACCACCGGCGAGCCCAAGGGGGCCATGCTCACCCATCGCAACCTGGTGGCCAACGCGCTCCAGTGCATCGCCTGGGTGGGCAGCCAGGGCCCGCAACGCATCCTGGGCGTGCTGCCCCTCTTCCACGTCTACGGCCTGACCACCGTCCTCGACTACGGCGTCGCCAGCGCCTCCACGCTGGTCCTGCTCCCCCGCTTCCAGGTCCGGGAGGTGCTGGCCGCGATCCAGAAGGAGCGTCCCACGCTCTTCCCCGGCGCCCCCACCATGTACGTGGCGATCAACACCTTCCCCGAGGTAGACCGCTACGATCTCTCCTCCATCCAGGCCTGCATCTCGGGGTCGGCGCCGCTGCCGGTGGAGGTGCAGAAGGAGTTCGAGCGCCGCACCGGGGCGACGGTGGTGGAGGGCTACGGGCTGACGGAGGCCTCGCCGGTGACGCACGCCAACCCCTTCCGCGGCGGGCCCGTCCGCATCGGCACCATCGGCCTCCCCTGGCCGGACACGGAGGCGCGGGTGGTGGACGACGCCCGCCGCCCCGTCCCGCCGGGCGAGGTGGGCGAGCTGGCCGTGCGGGGCCCGCAGGTGATGAGGGGCTACTGGAACCGCCCCGAGGCGACGGCGCAGGTGCTGGACGAAGAGGGCTGGCTCTACACGGGCGACTTGGCCGTGATGGAGCCGGACGGCTACTTCCGCATCGTCGACCGGAAGAAAGACGTGATCATCGCCTCGGGCTTCAACATCTACCCGCGCGAGGTGGAGGACGTGCTCCACGAGCATCCCGCCGTCCAGGAGGCGGTGGTGGTGGGAGTGCCCGACCCCTACCGGGGCGAGACGGTCAAGGCCTTCATCAAGCTGCGCCCGGGCGCCCGCGCCAGCGAGGCGGAGATCGTCGCCTTCTGCCGGGAGCGGCTGACGCCGTACAAGGTGCCGCGCCTGGTGGAGTTCCGCGAGGAGCTGCCCAAGAGTACCGTGGGCAAGCTGCTGCGGCGGGTGCTGGTGGAGGAGGAGGCCGGACGGGCCCGGGGGCAGGGCGGATGAGCCGGCCGCAGCAGGCCGAGCGCTACCGCGAGATCCTGCGGGCGGCGGTCCACGTCATCGCCGCGCGCGGCTACCACGGCGCGCGCATCAGCGACATCGCCCGCGAGGCGGGCGTGGCCGACGGGACCGTCTATCTCTACTTCCGCAACAAGCAGGAGGTGCTGATCGCCGTCTTCCGCGACGGTATCGGCCGCTACCTGCGCAATCTGGAGGAGCGGCTCGAGGGCGCGGCCGACGCGCGAGAGGAGCTCGGCATCCTGGTGGAGACCCATCTGGGCGACCTGGGCAGCCGCCGCGAGTTCGCCCAGGTCACCCAGATCGAGCTGCGCCAGTCCGACGGAGAGATCCGGCGCGCCATCGACGCCATCATGGACCCCTACTTCCGGCGCATCGACCGCATCATCGAACGCGGCCGGGAGGAGGGAGTCTTCCTGCCCGACGTGGACCGGCGCGTGGCGAGACGCATGATCTTCGGCACGCTCGACCAGTGCGTCACCTCCTGGGTGATGTCGCGCCACCCCTACGATCTCGCCTCCATCGCGCCCGAGGTGACGCGGCTCCTGCTGGGCGGGCTGGAACGGCGGTGAGCAAGCCGTTGAAAGGAGTGAGACAGCCGATGCGACCCTTGAAGAGGGCGGTGGTGCTGGGCGCCGGCGTGATGGGCGCCCAGATCGCCGCGCACCTGGCCAACGCCGGCGTCGAGGTAGACCTCCTGGACATCGTCCCGCCGGCGCCCACGCCGGAGGAGACGGCACGGGGGCTAACCCTGGACGACCGGGCGGTGCGCGACCGCTTCGCCCTGGTCGGGCTGGAGCGGCTGCGCACGCTCAAGCCCTCGCCCGTCTTCAGCGCGGCCGCGCTGGCGCGCATCCACCCGGGCAACGTGGAGGACGACCTGGAGCGGGTGGCCCGGGCGGACTGGGTGATCGAGGCCATC
>JAIMAT010000124.1 GCA_023511835.1 Bacillota bacterium
GGACGGCGTGGACCACCACCAGCTGCGCCGGCGCCATCGCCTCCACCGCCGCCAGCACCGTCTCGCAGGAGGCCTCGTTCATGGCCACGTCGTTGATCACCGTGAAGGGGCCGACGGTCAGGCTCTCCAGCCTTCTGGGCGGCGGCTCGAAGGCGGCCAGAGCGCCCGCCAGCCGTCCCGGCTCCAGGCCCAGCCAGAGCGCGGCGGCGGAGGCGGCCAGCGCGTTGGCCACGTTGTGCCGGCCCACCAGCCGGAGCCGCGCGGGAATCCGCTCCCCGGGCGCCAGGCCGGCGCGGCGGGCCAGCTCGGCGTCCCCCACGCGCAGGAGGAAGCAGCTCCCCCCCGCGTCGCTCTCCACCCCTTCCGCGCCCACGCCGCGCCCCGGCGCGAAGCCGAAGTCGACCACGTGCGCCCGCGTCGAGCGCGCGAACTCCCGCACCACCGGGTCCTCCCCGTTGAGGACGGCCACCGCGCCGGCCTCCAGGCCGGCGATGAAGGCGCGCTTGGCGGCGGCGTAGGCGGCGAGGCTGCCGTGGAAGTCCAGGTGGTCGGGCGAGAGGTTGGTCGCCACCCCGGCCGCGAAGCGGAGGCCGGCGATGCGCCCCTGCGCCACGCCGTGGGAGGAGACCTCGAGCACGGCCTCCTGGAAGCCGGCGTCCGCCGCCTGGGCAAGCCAGCGCTGCAGCTCGTGGGCCGGGGGCGTGGTCCAGAGCGGCCGGAAGGGGCCGCCCGGCGACCAGGCGGCGGTCGTCGTCCAGGCCGCCACCCGCCGCCCTGTCGCGCGCAGCAGGTGGGCCAGGAGGAGGGCGGTGGTCGTCTTGCCGTTGGTCCCCGTCACTCCCGCCAGCCGAAGCCGCTCCCCCGGCCGTCCGTAAAGGCGGGCGGCCAGCTCGGCGAGGAGGTCGCCGGCGGCGGGATGGCGGAAGACGGGAAAGCCCGGCGGCGCCGCCGCACCGGGAGGGAGAACGGCCGCCGCCGCCCCGCGGGCCACCGCCTCCCCCAGGTAGGCGGCACCGTGGGTGCGGCTGCCCGGCAGCGCCACGAAGAGATCGCCGGGCCGGACGCGGCGCGAGTCGACGGCGATCCCGCGCACGGCCACTGGCCCGGCCTCGCCCTCCAGGCGGCCGCCCAGGCCGGCCACCAGTTCGGCCAGCGGCCGTCCACCCGGACCCGCGCTCACGGCAGGCATCGCCAGACCACGACGGCCTCTTCGCCGTTCCCGAAGAAACGCGGGCAGCGGCCGACCTCGACCCAGCCCAGCTCGCGCAACACGGCCAGCTGACGCAGGTTGGAGCGCCGCACCTCGCCCAGGAACCAGCGCGCCCCGCGGCTTCGGGCGACGGGCTCCGCCTCGCGCAGGATCCGGTGCCCCAGCCCCCGCCCCTGGTACTCCGGCCGCGTCGCGTTGGCGATGACGTGGGCGGTCGGCCCCTGCACCTGGAAGCTGAAGTAGGCGGCCAGCCGCTCCCCGTCGCGGATGGCGAGGTAGACCGTCCCCGGGGTGAGCCAGAGGCGGGCGAGCGAGGGCAGGTCCAGCGGCTCGGGGAAGACCCGCGCCTCGATCTCCGCCACCTCCGCCAGCTCCTCGAACCTCAGGAAGCCCAGCGGCCAAGAGGCCGCCTCTCGCGCCGCTTCCACTCCGCGCACCCCCCGTCGTCTGCGGAGGCAGCCTATGTGGCCGGCGCGGCGGCCGCTTCCTGTCCCCCGGCGCGCGAACCGTCGTCCACGCCGCCGCATATCGCTGCCAGCGAGTCACTGCGGAAACGGGAGGGGGCGAGCTCCCTGGAGGTACCGCTGACGCCGCTGGCCCTCTGCCAGCGGGGGTTCGAGCTCTATCCCGGGCGCGTGGCCGTCCTCGACGACGGTCTCCGCCTCACCTACGACCAGCTCCGGCAGCGCGTGGAGCGCCTGGCGGGCGCGCTCCTCGCGCTGGGCGTGCGCCGGGGGGAGCGCGTGGCGCTCCTCGGGCCCAACGTGGCCGACACTTTCGTCTGCTACTCGGCCGTCCCCCTCTCCGGCGCCGTCCTGGTGCCGCTCAACACGCGCCTGGCGGCCCCGGAGCTGGCCTACATCCTGGACCATGCCGAGGTCCGCCTGCTCCTCGCCCACGCCGCCCTGGCGCCGGCGCTGGGCCCGCTCCTCCGCGAGCGGCCCGCCACCGCCGTCTACACCCTGGGCGGCCGCGTCGACGGCCTGCCCTCGCTGGAGGAGGCGGCCGCCGCCGCCGAGCCGCTCCCCTTCGACGCGGAGCGGGTGGGCGAACGCGATCTCCTCTCCATCAACTACACCAGCGGCACCACCGGACGGCCCAAGGGCGTGCGCCAGACGCACCGGAACAACTTCCTGAACGCGGTGGACATGATGCTCGCCCTGCAGCTGGGGCCCGGCGACGTCTGCCTGCACGTGGCGCCCATGTTCCACGCCAACGGCTGGGGCCTGATCTGGGCGACGCAGGGCGTGGGCGCGGCCAACGTAATGCTGGCCCGGGTGGAGCCGGGCGAGATCTTCCGGCGCGTGGAGCGCTACGGGGTGACGCTCTTCGGCGCCGCCGCCACCGTCCTCACGCTCTGCCTCGAACACGCCCGCGCCCGCGGGCTCTCGCCCGCGCCGGGCCGCGGACGCGTGCGCTGGCTGGTGGGCGGCATGGCGCCGCCGGTCGAGGTGATCCGGCGGGTGGAGGAGGAGCTGGGCTGGCAGGTGGTCCACCTCTACGGCCTGACCGAGGTGACGGCCTTCGCCACCCGGCACGAGGAAGCCCCCGGGGAGCGGGAGCTGCCCGCGGACGAGCGCGCCCGGCGCAAGGGGCGCCAGGGCGTCCCCCTCCCCCTGGCCGGCCGGGTGCGCGTGGTGCGGCCGGACATGAGCGACGTGGCGCGCGACGGCCGCGAGCTGGGCGAGGTGGTGGTGCGCGGCAATGTGGTCATGGAGGGCTACCACCGCGACCCCAAAGGGACGGCGCGGGCTCTGGCCGGCGGCTGGTTCCACACCGGCGACCTGGCCGTCTGGCACCCCGACGGCGAGATCGAGATCCGCGACCGGGCCAAGGACCTGATCGTCTCCGGCGGCGAGAAGATCGCCTCCCTGGAGGTCGAGGCGGTCCTCTACCGCCACCCGGCCGTCGCCCAGGCGGCGGTGGTGGCCGCTCCGCATCCGGTCTGGGGGGAGACGCCGGTCGCCTTCGTCGTGCCGCGCGAGGGCGCCCGGGTGACGGCCGAGGAGTTGCTCGCCTGGTGCCGGGAGCGCCTGGCCCACTTCAAGGCGCCCACGCGCGTCGAGCTGGTCCCCGAGCTGCCTCGGACGGCCAGCGGCAAGATCCAGAAGAACCTGCTCCGCCTGCGCCTCCGGGAGGAGCCCGCCTCCGGCCCGGCATCGACCGCCCGGCCGTCCGCATAGGGATCGGGGTGCGCCGGGCGGCGGGCTCCTCCCCGCCGCGGACGGGGCGCAGCGGAGGCGAGACTCTTGCCGCGGAGACCGGGCCGAGGGGGGAGCCGGGGGATCCGGGTGCGCGTCCTGCTCCTGGGCGCGCGCCCGCCGCGCCTCCTCGCGGGCCTGCTCGTGGCCCTCCTAGTCGGGGCCGCCGCAGGCGGGCTCCTCCTGCGGGGCACCACGGGCGGCCGGATCGCCGCCCGCCCGCCCGCCGCACCCGCCCCCGCGCCCGCCGGTCGGTCGCCGGCCCAGGAGAGCAACTGCGACCCGCCCGGCTCGCCGGACGGTCGCCTCTATGCCTACGTGGGCGAGAAGGAGCTGCCCTGGTCGGCCTCCCCGCCCGCGGAGCTGGCGGCGCTGCGGCGACGGCTCCCGGCCCCGCATCTGGTGGCCGCCTTCCGCACCACGCTCCCCGACCCCTACTTCGACGAGGTCTTCAACGTCGCCCTGGGCGCCCGCCTGCTGGCCGGAAGGATCGTCCCGCCCGGCGCCACCTTCTCCCTCCTCGCCGCCATCGGCCCCTTCACCCGCGAGCGCGGCTACCGCGACGGCCCCACCTACGCCGGCTCGCGCATCATCCCCACCGTGGGCGGCGGCGTCTGCAAGATCGCCTCCAACCTCTACAACGTGGTCCGCGCCGCCGACCTGCCCGTGGTGGAACGCCACCCCCACAGCATGCTCGTCCCCTACGTGCCGCCCGGCCAGGACGCCACCATCGCCTCCAGCTCCGGCCTGGACTTCCGCTTCCGCAACGACCGGGAGACGCCCCTCCTGCTCTGGGCGGCCATGCGCGGCCGGACGCTCTACGTCGCCCTCTACGGTGACTACACCCCGCCGCGGGTGCGCTGGGAGCACCGCGAGCTCTGGCGCCAGAGGCCGTGGACCGTGCGCGTGCCCAACCGCTCGCTCCCGCCCGGGACGGAGCGGGTGCTGGTGCCCGGCTACGACGGCGTCGCCGTCCGCACCTGGCTCGTCGTCCAGTACCCGGGCCGCCCGGCCGAGCGCCGCGACCTGGGGGTGGACGTCTACCGCCCGCTCCCGCGCCTGGTCGAGGTGGGCCCGTGAAGAGCCTCGCCCTCGCCCTCCTGGGTGCCTTCCTCTGGGGCGTCGCCCCCGTCTTCGGGCGCCTCGGTCTCCGCCACGCCGACCCGCTGGAGGGGCTGGTGGCCCGGACGGTGGTCACCGTCCTCCTGGTGGGCGC
>JAIMAT010000125.1 GCA_023511835.1 Bacillota bacterium
CGGGAGAGGCGCCGAGGGAGGGAGCCTTCGTGGCCGTCGTGCACATGCGCATCGACAACCGGCTCATCCACGGCCAGGTGACGACCAGCTGGGTGAGCGCCGTGGGTGCCGACCGGATCGTGGTCACCAACGACGACGTCTCCCGGGACCCGGTGCAGAAGCTGCTGCTGCCCCAGGCGGCGCGGGGCGTCCCGACGTCGATCCTGTCGGTGGAGGAGACGCTGGAGTTCGCGCGCAGCGCGCAGGGGGAGCGCGAGAAGGTGCTGGTCATCGCCAAGCTTCCTTCGGACGCGCTGCGCCTCCTGGAGGGGGGGCTGAAGCCGCGCGAGGTGAACGTGGGCAACCAGGCGCCGACGCCGGGGAGCCGGTTCAAGATGGTCACCCATTCCATCGCCGTCACCCCGGAGGAGGCGGAGATCTACCGGAAGATCGCCGCCTTCGGCTACACGCTGACCTGCAAGATGATGCCCAGCGACCGCGCCAGCGACTTCCTGGAGCTGCTGAGAAGGAACGGGCTGTGAGCGGTTCCGGCGAAGGGCTGGCGGGTTGGGCGGAGGCCGTCATCCGCCTGGAGCCGCCGCTGCCCATGGGGGGTTACGCGGCAAGGCGGGAGCCGGCGCGCTCGGTCCACGACCCGCTCCAGGTGCGGGCGCTGGCGCTGGGCGCGCCGGGGAGCGCTCTGGTGCTGGCGGTGGCGGACCTGCTGGCGGTGGAGCGGTCGCTGGTGACCCGGATCCGCCGGCGGTTGGCGGGGCGGCGGCCGCGGACGACGCTCTGGCTGGCGGCGACGCACACCCACTCGGGCCCCGAGGTGGGACGGCTCCTCGGCGCCGAGCCGGCCCCCGGGGTGGAGGAGGCGGTGGCGGAGGCGACGCTCGTGGCGGCCGAGCGCGCGCTGTCGGCGATGCGCCCTGTGCGTGCCTCCTGGGCCAGCCTGCCGGTGGAAGGGGTGGCGACGCCCCGGGATCACCCGGAGACGGGCGGGCCGCTGGAGCTGGACCTGCTGGTGCTGGAGGACGCGGAGGGCGACAGGGCGGTCTTCGGCAGCTTCCCCTGCCACCCCACGGTGCTGGGCGAGTCCAACTTGGCGCTCTCCGCCGATCTGCCGGGCGCCTTCCGCCGGCGGCTGGCGGAGCGCCTGGGCGGCGACGCCTGGGTGACGCTGGCCACGGGCGCCGCCGGCGACGTCAGCACGCGGCATACACGGCGGGCACAGGACTTCGGCGAAGTCGAGCGGCTGGGCGACCTGCTGGCGGCCCGGGCCGAGGAGGCGCTGGGCGGGCGCCGGCCGCTGGCGGCGGGCCCGCTCCGGCTGGTCCGGCGGCGGCTCCGCCTGCCGGCCAAGGAGCCTCCCGACCCCGCCGCGCTGGCGGAGCTGGAGGCCGGGCTGCGGGAACGGCTGGCCGCCGCGCGCGAGGCCGGGCGAGAGGGCGAGGCGCGGACGCTCGTCACCGCCCTGCAAGGGGTGGAGGCCGCGCGGAGGATGGGTGTGGCCGGCGCTCCGACGAGGCTGGAGGCGGAGCTGGACGCCGCCGCCTGGGGCTCGCTCCGCCTGGCCACGGTGCCGGGGGAGCTCTACCACCGCCCGGGCGACGCGGTCCGGCGGGCCGCCGGTCTGCCCACCCTGCTGCTGGGCTACGCCAACGGCTACCTGGGCTATCTGCCCGAACGGCAGGCCTACGGGCAGCCCGACTACGAGGTGCTGATCAGCCCCGCCGGGGCCGGGGCGGCGGAGCGGGTAGTGGCGGCGCTCTCCGGGATGCTGGCCGACTTCGGGGAGGCCGGGGCCCGCCGGGGAGGGCCGCGCGAGGGCGGGGAGGCGGGTGAGGCCGATGGCCGCGGAGGCGGCTGACGGCGGAGGGGCCGCGGGGATCGAGGCCTTCGCCGGACGGGTGGCGGCCCTGATCCGCTCGGCGGCCACCGGCCAGGCCGGGGCCATCGCCCGGGCGGGCGGCTTGGTGGCCGAGGCCATGGCGCGTGGCGGGATGCTCCATACGCTGGGCACCGGCCACTCGCACCTGCTGGCGGAGGAGCTCTACTCCCGTGCCGGAGGACTGCTGCCCGTCCGCGTCCTGGAGAGCGCCCCGCTGATGCTCCACGAGGACGCGGTGGCCTCGGGCTCCTGGGAGCGGTTGCCCGGCGCGGCGGCGGTGCTCCTGGAGCACGCCGGCCTCCGGCCGGAGCGCGACGTGCTCCTGGTCATCTCCAACTCGGGCCGCAACGCGGTGCCGGTGGAGGCGGCCGAATGGGCCCGGGCCCGCGGGATGCCCGTCATCGCCCTCACCTCCCTGGCCCACTCGCGCGCGGTCCCCTCGCGGGCGCCTTCGGGGCGGCGCCTCTTCGAGGTGGCCGACGTGGTCCTCGACAACCTGGGGGAGCCGGGCGACGCGGCGGTGGAGGTCCGGCCCGGCCTGCGCGTGGCGCCCACCTCGACGGTGGTGGGGGCGTGGCTGCTGCAGGCGGTGGTGCTGGCGGCGGTGGAGCAGATGCTGGAGCGGGGGCTGGAGCCGCCCGTCCTGCGTTCGGCCAACGTGCCGGGCGCCGAGGAGGCCAACCGCGACCTCCTGGCCCGCTGGAGGGGCCGGCTCCCGGAGCCCTACGAACGGCTGCGGCAAAGCCTGGCGAGGGCGGAGAGGGAGGACGGGAACGATGGAACGCGAGCCGGACGATGAAGAGCGCGCGCGGCGCTTCGGCAAGGAGCTCTTCTGGCGCGAGGCCTCGCGCCTCCTGGAACGTGTGGCGGAGAGCCAGGCGGAGGCGATCCGGCGGGCGGCCGAGCTCTTCGCCGACCGGATCGAGCGCGACGGCGTGATCCACGCCTTCGGCACGGGCCACTCGCGCGCCTTCGCCATGGAGCTGGCCAACCGCGCGGGGGGGCTGATCCCCTTCGACATGATGAGCCTGGAGCAGCTGGTCCTGGCGGGCTGGCCGCCGGAGCGCGTCTTCGACCCCGAGCTGGAGCGCGATCCGGAGGCGGGCGCCGCCCTCCTCGCCATGCGGCGCCTGGAGCCGCAGGACGCCTTCATCATCGCCTCCAACTCGGGCGTCAACGCGGCCGTGGTCGAGGTCGCCCTGCGCGCCCGGGAGGCCGGCTACCCCCTGGTGGCGGTCACCTCGCTGGAGCACACGCGCCGCGTGGAGTCGCGCCACCCCGGCGGCAAGCGCCTCTTCGAGCTGGCCGACGTGGTCATCGACAACGGCGGCCCCTTCGGGGACGCGCTCTTGGAGCTGCCCGGCGGAGGACGCGCCTGCTCGGTCTCGTCGCTGACCGGCGCACTCGTCGCCCAGATGCTGACCGCCGAGGTGATCGGCCTTCTCCTCCGCCGCGGCCTCCGCCCGCCCGTCCTCCTCTCGGTCAACGTGCCGGGGGGCCGGGAGCGCAACGAGGAGCTGCGCCGCCACTACGAGGGAAGGATCTGAGGAGGCTCCGGCGTGGCCTGGAAGGTGCTGGTCGCCGGCGCCGGCTCCATCGCCCGCCGCGTCTACCTTCCGCTCCTCCTCCAGGAGGGACGGGTGGAGCGGGAGCTGCTCTGGGGCCGGGAGCCCGGGCGGACGGCCGAGGCGGCGCGGCGCTGGGGCTTCCGGCGCTGGAGCACGGAGCCCGTGGACGCCGCCGCGGCCCGCCGCTGGCGCCAGGAGGGGATCGTCGCCGCCTTCCTCCACGTGGCCACCGAGGCGCATGCCGCGCTGGCGGTGCCGCTGCTGGAGGCGGGCGTGGCCGTCTGGGTGGAGAAGCCGCTGGCTTACCGTCTCGAGGAGGCGGAGGCGATGGTGGCGGCGGCGAGCCGTTCGGGGGCTCCGCTGGCGGTGGGCTATAATCGCCGCTGGGCGCCGCTGGTGGCCGCCGCCCGGGAGGCCGTCCCGGAGCCGGTCTGGCTGCTGGCGGCCAAGCATCGCGCGGCGGCGGGCCCCTTCGACGCCGTCCACGACCTCTACGACGACTTCGTCCACCCCCTCGACCTGGCGGTCCAGCTGGGAGCCGATCGGTTGCAACGGGCGAGCGGGCTGCGCGACCGCCAGGGACACCTCCTCCGGCTGGTGGCCGAGCTGGAGGGCGCGGGCGGTCGGGCCGCCACGGTGGCCATGGTGCGCGGCGCCGGGGCCGACGCCGAGCGCCTGGAGCTCTGGGGGGCGGACGGGCGGAGCGCCCGCCTGGAGGGGCTGGAGAAGCTGGAGGTCTGGCTTCCGGGGACGGGAGGCTGGCTGCGGCGGACGAACGAGCCCTGGGCGACTCCGGCGCGGCGGCGGGGCTTCGAGGCGGCCGTGGGGGCCTTTCTGGAGCGGGTGGGCGCCTGGCAGGCGGCGCCGGCC
>JAIMAT010000126.1 GCA_023511835.1 Bacillota bacterium
AGCGTCAGGAGCACCTCGCCGCGCACGCGCCAGCCGGCGAAGGGCGTGTTGCGGCCCCGGCTCAGCCAGCCTTCCGGCTCGACGGTCCGCTCGGGCCGCGGGTCGTAGACGAAGAGGTCGGCCGGGGCGCCGGGTCGGAGCGACGGCGCCTCCAGGCCGAAGAGGCGGGCGGGGCCGGCGGACATGCTCTCCAAGAGCGCGGCCAGGCCGATGCGGCCGGCCAGCACGCCGTAGGTGTAGAGGAGCGGGAAGGCCGCCTCCAGGCCGGCGATGCCGAAGGGAGCCTGGGCGAAGCCGCGCGCCTTGTCGACGGCGGTGTGCGGCGCGTGGTCGGTGGCGACGGCGTCCAGCGTACCGTCGGCCAGGGCGGCCCAGAGCGCCTCCTGGTCGGCCGGGCCGCGCAGCGGCGGGTTGACCTTGGCCTCGGCGCGGAAGCCGGCGCAGGCGGCCTCGGTCAGAAGGAGGTGGTGCGGCGTCACCTCCGCCGTCACCGGCAGGCCGGCCGCCTTGGCGGCACGCAGCGCGGCCACCGCTCCGGCGGTGGAGAGGTGGGCCAGGTGGAGGCGGCCGCCCGTCTCGGCCAGGATGGCCAGGTCGCGCGCCACCATGGCCGTCTCCGCCGAGGGCGGCTGACCGAGGAAGCCCATGGCGAAGGCGGCCTCGCCCGCGGCCAGCGGCTCGCCGGCGGAGAGCGAGGGCTCCTCCTCGTGCGCGACCAGCACCGCGCCCAGCTGGCCCGCGTAGAGGAGCGCCCGGCGCATGAGGCCGGCGTCGGCCAGCGGCGCCCCGTCGTCGGAGAAGGCGACGGCGCCGGCCTCGCGCAGGCGGCCCATCTCCGTCAGCTCGCGCCCCTGGAGGCCGCGCGTCACGGCGGCCAGCGGGCGGACGCGGACGACGGCCGACTCGGCCACGCGCGCCTGGAAGGCGGCCAGCGCCTCCAGGCTGTCCAGCGGCGGGCGGCTGTTGGCCATGGCGCAGACGGTGGTGTAGCCGCCGCGGGCGGCCGCCCGCGTCCCGCTGGCCACCGTCTCGCGGCTGGCTTCCTCGAAGTCGCGCAGGTGGACGTGGGGGTCGACCAGCCCGGGGAACAGGTAGGCGCCCTCCAGGTCGAGGACGGGCGAGGAGCGGAGGAGGGAGGCGTCGGGCCGGGCTTCCTCGCGCACGTCGACGATGCGCCCCTCCTCCACGGCCACCGAGCCGTCGTGCTCCTCCCCGTCGGGGCCGAGGAGGCGCGCGCCCACCAGCCAGAAGCGGCTCATGCCGGCAGGCCCCCTTCCACGGCGCGCTCCAGCAGGGCCATGCGCACGGCGACGCCGTTCCGCGCCTGCAGGAAGACCAGCGAGCGGTCGGAGTCCATGACGCTGTCGTCCAGCTCCACGTTCCGGTTGACGGGCGCCGGGTGGAGGACGACGGCGTGGGCGGGCAGCAGGCGCACGCGCTCGGCGGTCATGCCCCAGCGGCGGCGGAACTCGCCCTCGGAGGGGATGAGGCCGGCCGTCATGCGCTCGCGCTGCAGGCGGAGCGCCATCACGGCGTCCATCTCGCCCAGCACCTCCTCCGGCCGCTCGACGCGGTGGACGCCCTCGGGCAGCCAGCCCAGAAGCGTGGCCGGTCCGCTCACCCAGATGCTGGCGCCCAGCGTGCTCAGCGCCCAGATGTCGGAGCGGGCGACGCGGCTGTGGGCGACGTCGCCCAGGATGAGCAGGCGCAGGCCGCAGAGCACGTCCAGGTCCAGCTCTCCGGCGCGCCGCGCGCCGCCGAAGTGCTCTGCCAGCGTCATCACGTCCAGCAGCGCCTGGCTCGGGTGCTCGTGCATGCCGTCGCCGGCGTTGAGGACGGCGAGGCGGCTGGCCGCGGCGGCCGCGCGCAGGGCGGCGCCCGACTCGGGGTGGCGCAGGACGACCACCGCCACGCCCACGGCCTCCAGCGTGCGGATGGTGTCCTCCAGCGTCTCGCCCTTGCGGACGCTGGAGCTCTCGGCCTCCACCGTCAGCGTCAGGCCGCCCAGGAGCTGGGCGGCCTGCAGGAAGGAGTTGCGCGTGCGCGTGCTCGGCTCGAAGAAGAGCGTGGCCACCGTCCTCCCCGCCAGCGCCTGGGGCAGCGGCTCGCCCTCCATCCAGATCCGCTTCAGCTCGGCCGCGCGGCCGAGGATGGCCCCCATGGCGGCGCGGTCCATCCCCCGCACCCCCAGGAAGTGGGGCCCCACGCCCGACCTCGCCTCCACCCACGTCGCCATGCCGCTCACCCTTCCCGGGCCTCCGGTGCCGGCTCCCCGCGGAACCAAAAGCCCCCCGCGCGGCCGTCCGGCCTGCGCGAGGGGCTCGTCAGCTCTCTTCCCGGGAACCTGCCGGGCGCCGCCTTGCCAGCCTCGCCGGACCGGCTTAAAGGCCCTCGTTCTTCGCCCTGACTCTAGAGGCTGGGGGCGGCGGAGTCAAGCCGGAGGGCGCGCATGGTAGGCTGGTGGGCGGGGGTGCCCGGATGCCGGGCGAGGAGGTCGCCGCGGCACCGCGCGTGCTGGTGGTCGAAGACGAGCGGAAGCTGGCCGCCATGGTGGCCGGCTTCCTCGAGGGGCAGGGCTTTGCCTGCGAGATCGCCCCGGACGGCCCGTCGGCGCTGGAGCGCTTCGGCGGCGAGCGGCCGGAGCCGGACTTCGTGGTGCTGGACCTGATGCTCCCCGGCCTGGACGGGCTGGAGGTCTGCCGGCGGATCCGCGCGCGCTCCGCGGTGCCCATCCTCATCCTGACGGCGCGCGGCGAGGAGGCGGACCGCCTGCTGGGCCTGGAGCTGGGCGCCGACGACTACATGGTCAAGCCCTTCAGCGTGCGCGAGCTGGCGGCGCGGATCCGCGCCATCCTCCGGCGCAGCGGCGGCCGCCAGGGCGCCGAGCCGGAGGAGGCGGTGGTGGAGCTGGGCCCGCTGCGCGTCTACCCGGAGCGGTACCGGGCCAGCGTGGAGGAGCGCGAGCTGGAGCTCACGCGCACCGAGTTCCGCATCCTGGCCGTGCTGGCGGAGCGGCCGGGCCGCGTCTGGACGCGGCTGCAGCTCCTGGACGCAGCCTTCGGCGAGGAGTACGCCGGCTACGAGCGGTCGGTGGACACCCACATCTTCAACCTGCGCCGCAAGCTCCAGGCGGCGGGGGGCGATCCGCGCTGGATCGCCACCGTCCACGGCGTGGGCTACCGCCTCGACCTGCCGGCGGGCCCCGCCTCGCCGGCGGCGCCGGCGGAGGGACGGCGCTGAGCCGTGGCGGGGGTGCGACCCTGGCTGCGCTGGCCCTTCCGCCTGCGCGTGGCGCTGGCCATCGCTGGCGTCGCCTTCGCGGCCCTGCTGGTGGCCGCCTGGTGGGGCGACGCGGGCGTGACGCGCAGCTTCGAGAACTACCTGACACGGACGGCGCAGGAGCGCGCCGACGGCTTGGCCGCCCGCCTCGCCCAGCTCTACCGCCGGGACGGGAGCTGGCCGGCGGTGCTGGCCCAGCTGGCGCTCCCGGCGCGCGGCGGCCGCGGCCCCGCCGGCACCGGCCTGGGCGGCCTGCTGGCCGGCCCGCCGCCCCGGTCGGCCGGGGCGGGCCCGCTGGCCAGCCGGCTGCTGGGCGGCGCCTGGGCGGTGACCGACGCCTCCGGCCGCCTTCTCATCTCCTCCGGCGGCTTCGACCGGGCGCTCTTGGACGGCGCCGGGCGCGGCCTGGTCTCGGCGCCGGTGACCGTCGACGGGGTGCGGGTGGGGAGCGTCTGGCTGGCGCTGCCGCGGCTGCCGGCGCTGGAGACGCTGGAGGGCGAGTTCCAGGCCACGGCCACCCGCCAGGTGCTGCTGGGCGCGCTGGTGGCGCTCCTCCTGGCCGCGCTGGCCGCCGCCCTGCTCTCGCGCCGGCTGGCCTCGCCGCTCCGCCGGCTGCTGGAGACGGTCCGCCGCCTCGCCCAGGGCGACCTGGGCGCCCGCGTCCCCGAGGCGGTGGCGAGCCAGGAGGACGAGTTCGGCGAGCTGGGGCGGGCGCTCAACCAGCTGGCGGTGCGGCTGGAGGAGTCCGAGGCGGCCCGGCGCCGCCTGATGGCCGACGTGGCGCACGAGCTGCGCACCCCGCTGGCCGTGCTGCGGGGCCACCTGGAGGCGATCCACGAGGCGGGCGAGCCGCCCCGCCCGGAGACCGTCCTTTCCCTGGAGGACGAGGTGCTGCGCATGAGCCGGCTGGTCCGGGAGCTGCAGGAGGTGAGCCTGGCCGAGGCGCGCGCGCTGGAGCTGCACCTGGAGCGCGTGGCCGTGGCGCCGCTCTTCGCCCACATGCTGGAACTCTACCAGG
>JAIMAT010000127.1 GCA_023511835.1 Bacillota bacterium
GCCTGCTGGACGCCGAGCACCAGCACCGTCACCGGCGGCAGGTCGCCCGCCACCGCCTTGGCCAGCGTCGCCGCCGCGCCGCGGGAGCCGCCGGGCTGGGAACGGAGCCAACCCCAGGCGGTTCCCGCGACCAGCAGGGCCAGGAGGCCGGCGAGGAGCAGGCGCCCGCGGCGGCGGAGGCGACGGCGCGGGCGGGGGCCCTCCGCTCCGCGCCGCGGCGGCAGCGCAAGCGCACTGGCTTCCGAGGTGCCGGGCCGGTCCCGGTGCGCGTCGTTCACGTGCGATCCCCCTCGCATCCACATCGGTCGACGGCCCGTCCACTTCGACGTCCGGTGGACAGGCGAACGCCTCTACTTTAGCGCTTCGTTCGACGGAGACCGACCCCGCGGGCGGCCTTCAGGCAGAAAGAGGAAGGAACCAGAGAAGCGCCAGGAGTCCCGCCAGTCCGGCGGCCAGGTCGAGAAGACCGTGGAAGCCGGCGTGCGCCAGCGCAAGTCCGGCCAGGCCCGGGCCGAGGGCGAAGCCGGCGTCCTCCACGCTGGAGGCGAGACCGAAGCCGGCAGGCCCCAGCTCCTCGGGGAGGGCGAGGGCCAGCCAGCCGTTCCAGGTGACCACGGCCGCCCCGTAGCCGGCGGTGGCGGCCAGCACGGCCAGAAGCCAGGCCAGGGGGCGGCGCGAGAGGGCGGCGAGGAGAAGGCCGAGGGCCAGAAGAAGGGCGCTGGCGCGCAGGAGAGGGAGAGGGCGCGCAACCCCCGCGACGCGCCCGCCGCCCACGAAGCCGGCGAGGAGCCCGCCGGCGCCTGCGGCCGCGAGAAGCAGTCGCTGGCCCGCGGGGACGAGGCGAAGCAGTCGCGGGAAGTAGGGGACCAGGGCGCCGGGCAGCATGGCCAGGCCGGACATGAGCAGGAGCGACCGGGCCAGGCGGCGGGCCAGCGACCAGGCGGGAGGAACCCCGCCGGCCGGCCGGACCGGCGCGCCGGCCAGCGCCGTCGAGGCGGCCCCCTCGGCGGCCGGCGGCCGGGCGACCCGGCGGAGGGTGACGGGCATCAAGAGCGCCGCGCTCACCCCCATGACGAGGAGAAAGGGCCGGGAGAGCGGGGGTGGCAGGAGCAGGACGGCCAGGTAGCCGGCGGCCGAGCCGGCCACCCAGGCGCCGAAGGCGGGCCCCTGCCCGAAGCCGGCCTGCCCTTCGTAGGCGTAACCCGACTGCGCCAGGGCCAGGGGCCAGACGGGCGCGCCCCCCACCCCCGTCAGAAGGGCGCCCGCGCCCAGAGCGGGGACGCTGCGAGCTGTGGCGAGGAGCAGGCTGCCCGCGGCCAGGAGGAGGGGAGCGACCCAGAGGAGCGCGCGACCGTGGCGACGGGCCCACCAGCCGGCCAGCGGCTTGGCGGCCGTGTCGGCCAGGTAGGCCAGCGAGACCAGGGCGCCTGCCGCGCCGACGCCGATCCAGCGCGCCGCATGCAGGGGCAGAAAGGCTAGCAGTGCCGCGCTCCGCGCGGCCTCCACCCAACCCAGCTCCAGCGCCGCCAAGGCCGCGGCCGCGAAGGCCGCCCGCCCGGTCGCCTCGCCCGGACGCGCTCCCATGTACATCCCCTTTCGACCCGATAGTCTACCTTTTGGCAAGGAAGGGTCGGGCGCGTACGCTGTTCTTCGACGGAGGGATCGCCGTGGGCCGCTGGTGGCAGATAGCGGCGGCAATAGCCGTCGGTCTCCCGCTCCTGCTCGGGATTCCGCTGCCTGCGGGCCGACATCGCCAGGCCAGCGCCGCCCCGCGGCCCCTGGAGATTCGGCGGCTGGGCAGCCGGATCCTGGTCCTCGCCCCCCACCCCGACGACGAGGTGCTGGGCGCCGGAGGGCTCGTCGAAAGCGCCCTCCGGGCTGGCGACCAGGTATGGGTGGCGGTGGTGACCAGCGGCGAGAGCTCGACGCCGGCGGCCGTCCGCGCGCTCCATGTGGCGCACCCCACGCCCGCCGACTTCGCGCGTCTGGGGGCGTTGCGCAGGGCCGAGAGCCGGGCGGGCACCCGCGTGCTGGGACTTCCTCCCTCGCATCTGGTCTTTCTGGGTTACGCCGACGGGAGCCTGACGCCGATCTGGACGGGCGCCTGGGACTGCCGTCACCCGCGCGTGAGCGGCCGAACGCACGTCGCCTACAGCCTTCTCGCCTCCGGCTTCGACCCGCATGCCGCCTACTGCGGGCCCCGGCTTCTGGGCGACCTGGAGCGCTTGCTCCTCGAGGTGCGTCCCGACACCGTCGTCCTGCCCGATCCGGCCGACCACCATCCCGACCACGCCGGGTTGGCCGACTTTGCCTGGGCGGCGGTGATCGCCTACGACGGTGCACGGCCCGCGGGCGCTCCGGAGCCGCAACTTTTCGGCTACCTGGTCCACTACCCCGGCTGGCCGGGCCGCTGGGGGCTTGAACCGGGCCTGTCGGAGAGCCTGCCCACGCCCTGGACGGGCGGACCCGCCGGCTGGTACCGGCTCCCGTTGACGCCGACGGAGACGGCCCGCAAGGGGCAGGCGCTCCTCCGCTACCGGAGCCAGCTGGCGGTCTCCCGGCCCTTCCTGGAGGCCTTCGTGCGCAGCGACGAGCTCTTCACCCGGCGCGCCGCCGTCCTCCGCCTGGGCTCGTCCTGGCTCGAGCTGGGCCAGGTGCGGGCGCTCGGCAGCACCTTCCGCTTCGCGCCCGGCGGGCCCCTGCCTCGTCTCGTCCGCGTCAGCCGCTACGCCGGGCCGGCCACGACGCTCTCGGCCCGTTCCGCCGGGGCCGGGAGGATCGAACTGCGCCTCTCGGGTCCGGGCTGGACCCGGAGACGGCTGGAGATCCGTCTCTTCGCCTGGCAGGTTCGACCCGGCGGGCCGGACCGTCGGCTCGTCCTGGAGTGGCGGGACGGCCGCGCCAGCCTCTCCGGCGACGGGGCGCCCGCCGGCCGGGACGCCCGCTGGCAGTTCTCCGGACAGGAGCTGAGGTGGAGCTTCGACGCCGGCGGAGCCCCCTGGCAGGTGGCGGCGAGCCTCCTGGAGAGAGGGCGTCTGGTGGGCACCACCTCCTGGCTGGCGGTCTCGGCCCCGGCGGCGCCGGCGCATCGGTCCCGGCCGCTGCCGGTCCGCCCGCCGGCGAGATGGGTCCGCAGCGCGGCCCGGCCGGCGGGGGCGGTCTGAGCCGCCGAAGCCGGCGAAAGTTCATGCAGTTGCGCGCCGACGGGCGCCGGGCCCCCGGGCCGGGGGAGGGTCCGGGGAGGCCCGAGACGGCGCTACCTTACATAAGTTTCTGGCCCGGGACCTCCCGTTTCGCACTGAAAATTTATGCGACACGAAACCCGAAACCCGCCTGGGAAGCGGGATCCCGGCGAGTGCCGACGATTGCGCGGGGAGAGGCGGTCAGGCTAAACTTTTCGCGCGAGCTGCGTCGGCACTTGGCAGTCGCTCCTCCCCAGGAAGGGCGTGAGACGCATGCCGAGCCCCCTCGCCAGCCGGCAGGTGCGGCTCTTGGTCACCTCCGAGATCGGCCGGCTGAAGGCCGTCCTCCTCCACCGCCCGGGGCGGGAGATCGAGAACCTGACGCCGGACCTGCTGCGCCGCCTGCTCTTCGACGACATCCCCTACCTGCCGGCGATGCAGGCCGAGCACGACGTCTTCGCCGAGCTGCTGCGGCGGCGCGGCGTGGAGGTCCTCTACCTGGAGCACCTGGCGGCGGAGGCGCTGGCCGAGGAGCGCGTGCGGCGGGAGTTCGTCGACCGCCTGCTGGACGAGAGCCAGGAAGTGGCCGGCGACTCGTCCGGCTTCCTGCGCGACTATCTCCTCTCGCTCCCGCCGGCGGAGATGGTGGAACGGGTGGTGGCCGGCGTGCGCAAGGAGGAGCTGCGCAAGCCCAGGAGCCACCTCCACGAGTGGATGTCCGACACCCACCCCTTCTACCTGGACCCCATGCCGAACCTCCTCTTTACCCGCGACCCGGCCGCGGTCATCGGCCGGGGGGTGGCCGTCCACCGGCTCCGCTACGAGGCGAGGCGGCGCGAGTCGCTGTTCATCGACCTCGTGGTCCGCCATCACCCCGCCTTCCGGGAGGCGGGCGCGCCGCTCTGGTTCGAGCGGACGGAGCGCTTCCCCCT
>JAIMAT010000128.1 GCA_023511835.1 Bacillota bacterium
CATCCCCTCCTGGAGGGCGCCGAAGACGGCGCGCACCTGCCGGATCGCGTCCTCGTCCACGTGGCTGGAGACCAGGTCGAGACCGCCCAGCGTCCGGTCGTAGGGCCCCTCGGTCGGAAGCACGTTGGTCAGCCGCCCCAGGAAGAGCTCCCGGTCGAGCAGCGGATCCGGCTCGGGCGCGGCGAAGCGCTCCATCTCGGCGGAGAGCTCGCCCGGCAGCCGGCTCTCCAACAGTGCCCGGCTCTCCGCGGGCAGCGCCTGGCCCAGCGAGCGGAGAACGCCTCGCACCACCTCCGCCGCCTCCTCCGCCGAGCCGAGGTTTGCGGTCCGGCGGACGCGCTCGTAGAGGCCCGCGGCCCCCTGCCGGAACTCCTCGTCCATCGCTCAGATCAGCTCCCGCTTGAGCGCCTCCCAGGTGGCCTCGTCCAGCTCGTCCAGCGGACGCTCCACCAGGGGGCCCCGCTTCAGGCCGGGCACCCGCTCCTCGTAGGCGGGCACTTCCTCGCTCCGGTAGAAGACGCCCACCGGGATCCGCTCGCCGAACTCCCCGGAGCGCGCCCAGGCGGCGTCGAAGTCGGAGGGGTCGTGGCCCGCCTCCTCCAGGCGGACGATGCGCTCGGCGTACCAGTCGTAGGTGTTGATCTTGTTGAAGGTGACGCAGGGCTGGAGGATGTCCACCAGCGCGTAGCCCCGGTGCCGGAGCGCCGCGCGGATCAGCCGGGCCAGCTCCTTCGGCTCGCCGGCGAAGCCCCGCGCCACGAAGGTGGCCCCCGCCGCCAGGGCGGTGCGGATGGGGTTGACGGGACGCTCCGGTGCGCCCTCGGGCGAGGTGGTGGTCCGCGTCCCCTGGTCTGTGGTGGGCGAATACTGACCCTTGGTGAGGGCGTAGATCTGGTTGTTCTCCACCAGGTGGACCAGCCCGGGGTTGCGGCGGCAGGTGTGGAGCCAGTGATTTCCGCCGATGCCGTAGGCGTCGCCGTCGCCGTCCACCACCACCACGCGCAGGTCCGGGCGGGCCAGGCGAAGCCCGGTGGCGACGGGTAGCGGCCGGCCGTGGAGCGTCATGAAGCCCAGGACGCGCATGTAGTCGGGAAGCTTCGAGCCGCAGCCGATGCCGGAGACGACGGCCACCTGGTGGGGAGCGAGGCCCTCCTGGACCAGCGCCTCGCGCAGGGCGGCCAGGATGGCGAAATCGCCGCAGCCGGGGCACCAGGTGGGCCGCTGCTCGCTCATGTAGTCGCGCGCCACGGGCGCCCGCCCCGTACCGGCGCCCGCCGGGCGGCCGTCCATGCCCGCCGCCCGGCCGTCCCGGACGGGAGCCGCCCGCCCGTCCGCCCGCGGCTCCCCGCCCCGCTCAGCGGACACCGGCGCCCACCTCCCGCAGCACGCCGCGCGCGATCTCCCCCGGCTCCAGCGGCCTCCCGTCGTACCTCCGCACCAGCCCCTCCGCCTCGTAGCCGGTCATCATGCGCAGGAAGCGCCGGAACTGCCCCGTGTAGTTCTGCTCCACCACCACCCCGCGGCGCACCCGGCGCAGCTCCCGCTCGGCCGCCTCGCCGGCGAAGGGCCAGAGGTCGCACCAGTGGAGGAGGTTGGCGCGCACGCCCGCCCGGGCCAGCAGCTCCAGCGCCTCGGCGGCCGGTCCCAGCGTCGAGCCCCAGGCCAGGAGCGTCACCTCCGCCTCCTCCGGTCCCAGCCGGCGGGGTCCGCGCATCTCGCCCGCCGCCAGGGCCGTCTCCAGCTTGCGCATGCGCTTCTCCATCATCCGCCGGCGGTTGGCGATCTCCTCGGTGATGTGCCCGGCCTCGTCGTGCTCGTCGCTGGGCACCCCGTAGACGGCGTCGGGATCGCCGGGCAGGACGCGCGGCGAGATGCCGTCGGCCGTGAAGGCGAAGCGGAGGTAGTCGCCGTCGCGCCGCTCCTCCGGCAGCGGCGGCTCGCCGGGACGGCGGGTCTTGCCCCGCTCCGGCGGCACGGCGTCGCGGCGCAGCCGCTCCGGCTCCAGCGTGCGCAGGCTGGAGGCGAGGAACTGGTCGCTGAGGAGGATGACCGGCACCTGGTACTTCTCGGCCAGGTTGAAGGCGCGCATGGCCGCCTCGAAGGCCTCCACGTGGTCGCCCGGCGCCAGCACGAAGCGCGGGAACTCGCCCTGCGAGGCGTGGAGGACGAAGAGCAGGTCGCCCTGCTCGGTCCGCGTCGGCAGGCCGGTGGAGGGACCGCCCCGCTGCACGTCCACCACCACCACCGGCGTCTCGGTCATGCCCGCCAGACCGAGCGCCTCAGTCATCAGCGAGAAACCGCCGCCGGAGGTGGAGCACATGGCGCGCGCCCCGCCGAAGCCGGCGCCGATGGCCATGCAGACGGCCGCCAGCTCGTCCTCGGCATGCTTGGTGACGATGCCCAGCGGCTCGGCGTGCGCCGTCATCCACTCCAGGATGGTGGTGGCGGGGGTCATGGGATAGGCGGCGACAAAACGGCAGCCCGCCGCCAGCGCCCCCAGGCAGAGCGCGTGGTTGCCGTGCAGGAGCATGCGTTCGGGCTGCCCCTCGCGGCCGGGCAGGCGGTAGCGGAAGCGCTCCGCCGCCGGATGGCGGAGCATTTCGGCGTAGGCCTCGCGCGCCACGGCCAGGTTGGCCTCGACCACCCGTTCGCCCTTGCGCGCGAAGTTCTGGCGGACGACCTCCTCCATACGCTCCAGGGGAAAGCGGAGCAGCCCGGCGGCGGCCGCCAGCGCCGCCGTGTTCATCATCACCTTGCTGCCGTGGCGGAGGGCGATCTCGTTCATGGGCACGGGTACCGGCAGGCGTCCGGCCCGCTCCACCGCCGCCGCGTCGAGGCGGAAGGAACGGTCGTAGACGACGGCGGCGCCGTCCGCCAGGTTTTCCAGGTGGAGCTCCACCGACTCGGCGGTCAGGGCCAGGAGCAGCGCCGGCGGGTCCAGGTGCGAGGCGACCGGCCGCGTCGCGGCGCGGATCTGGTAGAAGTTGTGGCCGCCGCGGATGCGCGAGCGGTAGTCCGCGATGCTGAAGACGTGGTAGCCGGCGCGGGCCAGGGCGGTGGAGAAGCCGGCGCCGCTGGACTCCACCCCCTGCCCGGCGTCGCCCCCGATCACCAGGCTGACGTCCTGCTCCTCGGCCTTTCGGCCCGGCTTTCCGTCGCCGGCGGAGAGCGTGGCCCATCCCTCCCCCAAGCCGCGGCGCGGCTGCGCGCGGCGGGCCGGGCCGCCCGGGCCCCGCCCGCCCGCGGCGGCGAGGCCCGGCGACCTGGTCGCGCTTGATTCTCTCTCCGGGGCGCCGGGCCTATGCGGGGCCTCCTGTTCAGGGACTGGTCAGGGGAGGGTGGCTTCAGGGCAAGGTGGCGGGGGCGGCGATCCCCCGGGACCGCCGCTCCCGCGCCAGAGCCGAATCGGAAAGCTGGTGCGCCTAGGAGGATTCGAACCTCCGCACCCGGCTCCGGAGGCCGGTGCTCTATCCCCTGAGCTATAGGCGCGTCGACAGGTGCATTATAGCGCCGGCGCTCCGGCGCTCACAACGTGGCCCGGTACCAGCCGCGCGGCCGCAGCAGGCGCACCGCCGGCGCCCCGGCCCGGGCGCGCAGCTCCGCCGCCGCCTCCGCCACGCGCCTCCCGTCCGCCAGGCGCAGCTCCGGGGCCAGCTCGGCCAGCGGTTCGAGGACGAAGGAGCGTTCGCCCAGGCGCGGGTGGGGCAGCGTCAGCTCGCGGCCCGCGCGGGCGACGCCCTCCAGCCAGAGCAGGTCCACGTCGATGCGCCGGGGGCCCCAGCGAACCCCCCGCACGCGGCCCAGCGCCGCCTCCACGGCCAGCGCCCGCCCGAGGAGCGCCTCGGGCTCCAGCGCAGTGGCCACGGCCGCCACCGTGTTCAGGAACCAGGGCTGCTCGCGCACCCCCACCGGTTCCGTCTCCCAGAGGCCGGCCACTGCCTCCAGGCGGATCCCGTCGCCGTCCAGCAGGTCCAGCGCCGCGCGCAGCTGCGCCTCCCGCTCCCCCAGGTTGGCGCCCAGCCCCAGGAA
>JAIMAT010000129.1 GCA_023511835.1 Bacillota bacterium
CGGCGCGCGCCGGCCGGAGGACCTCTACTACATGCTCCGCGCCTACCTTCCGCCCGCGGCTTCCCGGCCGCCCCGCGAGGCGTAGCGGCGGACGGACTCCTGGCCTTCGGGGCAGAGGGCGAGGTAGTCGCACCAGCGGCAGGCGGGCCCGGGGCGGGCGGGGTAGACCTCCTCGGACAGGATGGCGCGGCCGTCGGCGCGCAGCTCGCCCGGCAGGGCGGCGCAGGCCTCCCGGTCCACCGGCAGCGAGACCAGGCGGTCCGAGGCCAGGAACCAGAAGGTGACGCGCTCCACGCGCCGCCCCAGCACCTGCTCCACCAGCCAGGCGTAGCCCACCGCCTGGAGGCTCCGGCGGAGGACGGCCGGACCGGAGGCCCGCCCGGTCTTGTAGTCCACCAGCTCCAGCCCTCCGTCGCGCCACTCCAGGCGGTCGACCCGCCCGGTGAAGGCGAGGCCGTCGCCCAGCGGGAGGCTGAGCGGCAGCTCCAGGCCGAAGAGGCGGCTGTCCGGGCGGAGCCGTTCCCGCTCGCGCGCCGCCCAGCCGGCCAGCATGGAGCGCGCCCGGCGGCGCGCCGCCTCTTCCCGATTCGGGTCGGCGAAGACGCCCTCGCGCTCCGGCTCCTCCGGCCAGAGCCGGTCCAGCAGCTCGAAGGCGGTCCCCGCCGTGCGCTCGCCCGGCGGCAGGGTCGCCAGCCGCTCGAGGACGCGATGGACCAGGCGGCCGATCCAGAGGGGCTCGGTGGTTCTGGCCGGCAGGCGCTGGACGTACTGGAAGAGATAGCGCCGGCGGCAGGTGCGCCAGACCTCCAGGCGCGTGGTGCTCAGCACCAGCCGGCCCTCGGCCGGCAGGAGCGCCAGCTGGCGGTGGCGCGGAGCGGCCGCCGCGGCTTCGCCCCGCGCCGCCGTCCCCGCCGGACCTGGACGCCGGGAGGGCAGGCGGCTCACCCTTCGCGGCTCCAGACGACCCGCCCCTCGATCAGCACCTGCTCGGGGCGCGTGCGCACCTCGAAGGGATGACCGTCCCAGAGGACGATGTCGGCCAGCTTGCCGGGCTCCAGCGAGCCGACCCGGTCGGCCACGCCGGTGATCTCGGCGGGCACCACGGTCAGCGCGCGGAAGGCGGCCTCCTCGTCCAGCCCCTCGCCCACCGCCAGCCCGGCGGTGATGCGCAGGAGCCAGACCGGGATGACCGGGTGGTCGGTCATGATGGCGAAGCGGACGCCCGCCTCCGCCAGCAGCTTGGGCGTGCGCAGGGTGCGGTCGCGCAGCTCCACCTTGCTCCGCGAGGTGGTGGCGGGCCCCCAGGCCACCGGCACGCCGCGACGCGCCAGCTCGTCGGCCAGCTTGTGCGACTCGGTGCCGTGGTCGATCACCAGGCGGTAGCCGAACTCGTCGGCCAGTCGCAGGGCGGTGCGGATGTCGTCCGCGCGGTGGCAGTGGTTGCGCACAGGCACCTCGCCGCGCAGGACGCGGGCCAGCGCCTCCAGCTTCAGATCGCGCGGAGGCCGCCGCTCGGGGTCGTCCTGCGCTCGCTCCAGTTTCTCCATGTACTCCCGCGCCCGCACGAAGGCCTCGCGGATGACGAAGGCGGTACCCATGCGCGTCGAGGGCATCCGTTTCTGCTCGCCGTAGACCCGCTTCGGGTTCTCGCCCAGCGCCAGCTTCAGGCCGGAGAACTCGCGCAGGAGCATCTCCTCCACCGTGCGGCCGAAGGCGTGGAAGGTGGAGCCCTGCCCGCCGATGGCGTTGCCGCTGCCCGGGGTGAGCCAGAGGGTGGTGACGCCGCCGCGCAGCGCGTCGCGCAGCCCCTCGTCCTCCGGGTTGACGGCGTCCAGGGCGCGCAGCTGGGGCGTCACGGGGTCGGTCAGCTCGTTGCCGTCGGAGCCTGCGGGACCGTTGGCTTCCTCGTGAAGACCGGCGTGGTTGTGGGCGTCGACGAAGCCGGGCGTCACCCAGCGCCCGCGGGCGTCGATGCGCCGCGCCCCCTCGGGCACCGCCAGCGCCGGGTCGTCGGCCGGTCCCACCGCGGCGATGCGCCCCTGCCGGACCAGCACCGTGCCCGGGTCGTAGACGGGGCCGCTCGCCGTCACCACGCGCCCGCCCGTGATGGCGAGCACGTCCTCTCCGCTCATGATCCACCCCCTCTGCCCGGGCCCCCGCGACGTCGCCCGCCGTCCGCCTGGCCGGCGGGGCGAGGGGGGTCGGGCGATCCAAAGGGGGTACTTCTTCGCAGGCGGGCGACCGCTCCCTGCCGGCCGGGAGGCGGGCGACCGGCAGGGGGAGGGGCCGGAGCCGCCGGGAGGGCTCAGCCCTGGGCGTGCGGGTCGGGGCCCAGGCGGCTTCCCTCGCCCTCGGGCCGGGGCAGCTGGGCCCCTAGCTCCCGGATCTCGCGGCTCAGGTCGGCCATCTCGGTGCGGGCCATGTCCAGGAAGAAGCGGAGCTCCGCCTCGCGCTCGGGGTGGCCCTCGTCGAGCAGGCGGCGGCACTCGCGGTAGACGTCGAGCGCGTGGTTGACGCGCTCGCGCAGGAGGTCGATCCGCCAGCGCGGATCCTCCTCGGCGGCCCGGCCGGCGCGGCCGGCGCCCTCCTCCAGGACGGCCTGGTACCAGTCGGCCCCCTCCGCCCCGTCGAAGTCGAGCCGGACGTAGATGGCATCGTCCCGCTCGGCCATGGCGGCGATGAAGAGCATGGGATTGGGCACGGGCACGCCGTCCACCACCGCCTGGAAGGGCGGTCCGGGGACGACGAGCCGGCGCGGATTCGTCAGGCGCAGGGCTACGCGGGCGCCCTCCAGGTCGCGGACGAAGTGGACCTGGTCCAGCCGCCCCGCCAGGAAGGAGAGGATCGCCACCCGGCCCACGTCCATGGGCGCCGATGCGGCGTAGTTGCGGATCGCGATCCACTTGGCCCGGCGGTCGATGGCTCCTTCTCGCATGCGGCATCCCCTTCCCCCCACAGGGTATCTCCGTGCCTCGCGGCGATACAACGCGGCGCGCGGGCCCCGCTCGCCGCCCGGCGGGCGGGGTGATAGAGTCTGGATAGCGGCCGTCCGGACCGCAGCCTCTCCCGTAAGGAAGTGATCGGTGTGGCGCCTGGGCTGGTCGACAGGTTCGGGCGGGTGGCCCGGAAACTGCGGATCTCCGTCACCGACCGCTGCAACTTCCGCTGCCAGTACTGCATGCCGAGCGAGAACGTGCGCTGGCTTCCCCGGGGCGAGATCCTCAGCTTCGAGGAGATCGCGCGCCTGGCGCGCGTGGCGGTGGGCCTGGGGGTGGAGCGGATCCGCCTGACCGGTGGCGAGCCGCTGGTCCGGCCCCAGGTGGAGGTGCTGGTGGAGGAGCTGGCGGCCATCGCGGGTCTGGCCGACCTCTCCATGACCACCAACGGCTACTTCCTCCCGGAGAAGGCGGAGGCGCTGCGCCGGGCGGGGCTGCGCGGGCTCAACATCAGCCTGGACAGCCTGCGTCGCGAGCGTTTCGCCGAGCTGACCCGGCGCGACACCTTCGAGCGCGTCCTGGAGGGGATCCGCGCCGCCCGGGCGGCGGGCTTCCGGGTCAAGATCAACACGGTGCTGATGCGGGGCGTCAACGAGGACGAGGTGCCCGCCTTCCTCGAGTGGAGCCGCGAGAACGGCCTCCTCGTCCGCTTCATCGAGTTCATGCCGCTCGACGGCGACCGCCGGTGGAGCCGCGAGCGCGTGGTGGAGGCGGACGAGATCCTGGCCGCTGCGGCCCGGCTCGGCCCCGTGGAGAGCGTGGAGGCGGAGCCGCACCAGCCGGCGCGCCTCTACCGCGTCGCGGGCGTCGAGTTCGGCGTCATCGCCAGCGTCTCCCGGCCCTTCTGCCGCCAGTGCGACCGGATCCGCCTCACCGCGGACGG
>JAIMAT010000130.1 GCA_023511835.1 Bacillota bacterium
CGCCGCCAGGAGCGCCACCGCCCGGTCGCCCAGCCGGTAGCCGGCGTCGAGCGAGTACCACTGCACCAGCACGTGGATGGCGTTAACCGTGACGAAGAAGAGGAAGGGCGCCACCGGGTTCCCCTGGAGCGCCAGCGCCGCGCTGACGCCGCCCATCAGCGGCCGGAGCGTGCCGTGGAACATGGAGTCGCCGATGCCCGCCAGCGGTCCCATCAGCCCCGCCTTCAACCCCTGGATGCCGGCGTCGTCCACCGCCTCGCCCCGGGCGCGCCGCGCCTCGAGATCGGCGGTCAGGGCGAAGATGGGGCCAGTCAGCCAGGGATGGGTGTTGAAGAAGGCCAGGTGGCGCTTGAGCGCCGCGCGGAACTCCGCCGGCCGGTCGCCGTAGAGGCGGCGGAGGAGCGGCATCAGCGTCCAGGTGAAGCCCATGGCCTGCATGCGGTCGAAGCTGAAGGCCGACTGGATGGCGAAGGAGCGCCAGAAGATGCGCCGGATCTCCCCCGCGGGGAGGCGCGTCGCCCCGCCGGAGGGGGCGCCCTGGGCGCCCGCCAGAGCCGCGGCCGCCTCGGCCTCGGCCGGCTCGGCCTGGGCGCGCTGGCGCTCGAGGACGACCACCACCATGGCCACCAGCAGCGCCACGCCCAGCACGTTGAACTTGGTGTAGACCGCCAGCAGGAAGCCGATGAAGAAGAGCGGGAAGAGCGCCGGCGTCACCAGGCTGTTGAGGAGGAGCGCGAAGCCCAGCGCCGGCAGGACGGCGCCCGCCGTGTTGATGCCGTGCTGCAGCCAGGCCGGGATGGAGGCGGTGAGCGCCTTGACCGCGTCGATGCCCAGCCAGAGGGCGAAGAAGGTGGGCACCGCGTCGGCCAGGAAGTGGACGGCGTTGCCCAGGTGGAGGAGCCAGGCGATGGCGCGGTCGTCGCCCCGCTCGGCGTAGCGGTCGGCCGCGTTGACGAAGAAGACGCTCACCGTCTTGGCCAGGAGCTCGAAGAAGGAGCCCAGGAGCGCCGCCGGGATGGCCACCAGCAGGGCCGTGCCCAGCCCCTGCCCGGAGTGGATGGCGAAGGCGGCGCCGAGGATGCTGCCGATGGTGTAGTTGGGCGGCACCGAGCCGCCGATGTCGGCGGCGCCCATGAAGACCAGCTCCAGCGTCCCGCCGACGACGAGGCCGGTGTGCAGGTCGCCCATGATCAGTCCGGTCAGCGGCGCCAGCACGATGGGCCGCTCCAGGAAGAGGTCGCCCATGAAGCGCCGCGAGAAGTAGGCGAAGCCGGCCAGAAAGGCCAGCGCCAGCGCGGTACCGAGGGACATCGGCTCTCACCTTCCTTCCGAATGGGCGGCGGCCGGGCCGGCCCCGCCGCCGCCTTCAGCCATGCGCCCGCACGGCGCGGTTGAAGTCGCCCGCCGCCCCGCCCGGGAGCCAGCGCGCCACCAGCGCCACGCCGGCCCGGTCCAGCTCCTTCCACGCCTCCAGCTCGTCCGGGGTTGCCGCCACCTCCTTCGTCAGGCGCACGCGGCCCGGTCCCATGGCCACGTTGCCCACGTTGACCTCGTCGAAGAGGAAGCCCAGCTCCCGCATCCGCACCAGCGCCACCGGCGAGCGGACGATGACCATCACCCGCTCGCCCGCGAACGCCCCGGCCGCCAGTTGCCGCGCCGCCTCCTCGACGGGCAGGATGCTGACCTGGACGCCGGGCGGCGCCGCCATGCGCAGGAGCATCTGGCGCATGGCGTCGGCCGCCGCATCGTCGTCGGCGACGACGATGCGCGTCGCCCCCACCGTCCGCGTCCAGCCCACCACCACCTGGCCGTGGATCAGCCGGTCGTCGACGCGGACCAGCACCACCTTCACGGCTCGCCCCCTCCCCTCTGCGCCGCCGCGGCGCCCGAGGCGCCTCGCCGGCCGCCCGCCCCCGCTCCCGGCTCTCCTCCGTGCACGTCCCCGTGGCGGTGGACGAGCTCGCCGCCCAGGAGCACCCGGCGGATGCGGCCGCGCTCGTCCAGCGCCACCAGGTCGGCGAGGTACCCCGGCGCCACCCGCCCGCGGCTCCGCCCGCAGCCCAGGTGCGGCGCGATCACCGCCCCCGCCGCCTCCACCGCCTCGTCCAGCGGCAGCCCCCAGGCCACCAGCCGTTCCACGGCGTGGCCCAGGGTGGCCGTGCCGCCCGCCAGGGTGCCGCCCTCCAGCCGCGCCACCCCGTCGCGCACGGTGATCCGCTGGCCGTTGGCGCGGACGTAGAGGCCGTCACCCAGCCCCGTCGCCTCCATGGCGTCGCTCATCAGCGCCAGCCGCGGGCCGCGCCCGGCGGCGGCGCGCGTCGCGTTCCAGGCGGCGCGGACGGCGCCCGGGTGGAGGTGCTGCCCGTCGGCGATCAGGTGGACGGTCAGGCGCGGGTCGGCCAGCGCGAGTCCGGCCAGGCCGGGGTCGCGGTGGTGCCAGGGGCGCATCCCGTTGAAGAGGTGGGTGACGTGGATGGCGCCCGCCTCCAGGCCCGCGAGCGCTTCCTCCCAGGTGGCGGCGGAGTGGCCCATGGCCACCTGGACGCCCGCCGCCGCCGCCATGCGGATCAGCTCCCGCGCGCCCGGCAGCTCGGGGGCCAGCGTGATCATGCACAGCCGGCCGTTGGAGGCCTCCAGCAGGCGGCGGAACTCCAGCGCGTCCGGGAGCCGCAGCTCGGCCCGGTCCTGCGCGCCCGCCGCCTCCGGGCTGAGGAAGGGCCCCTCCAGGTGGATCCCCAGCAGCGCCGCTTCGCCCGGCCGCTGCACGTACGCCCCCAGCGCCTCCACCGCCGAGCGCAGCCGCTCCGGCGAGGCGGTGCGGAGCGTGGCCAGGCAGCCGGTGACGCCCCACTTGGGCAGGTAGGCCAGGATGCGGTGGATCTGCTCCTCCTGCCCTGAGCCGAAGTCGGCGCCCACCGCGCCGTGCACGTGCGGATCCAGGAAGCCCGGCGCGAGGAGGAGCCCCTCCAGCTCCAGCTCCTCCTCCCTGCCGGGCGCGCCTCCCGCGCTCCCGCCCGCGCGGCCGCCGGCCGCCCCGGGCCGCGCCGGCCGGACGGCGGCGATGCGCCCGCCCTCGATCTCCACGTCGACGAGCCGCCCGCCCTCCGGGCCGGCCAGTCTGGCGTTGCGGATGCGGCGGATCACGACGCCCGCCCCCTACAGCCGCAGCTCGGGGATGCGGTCCCCGTAGCGCTCGACGAAGAGCCGGTCGTACTCGTCGCCGCCGGGCAGGTTCCGGCTCATGCGCACAGGCGGCGTCAGACCGCGGGCGAGCAGCTCGCCCGTGGTCGCCACCAGGAGCATCTGCATCAGCAGGATGGCGGCCAGGCTGGAGAGCGGGCCGACCTTGACCGGCAGGCCCACGTCCAGGAGCGCGTCGCCGGCGGGGACGCCGTTGTCCAGGGCCACGTCGACGCACTCCATCAGGCGGAGCCCGCTGGAGTGGCGCGGCTCGACGGCGCGCGAGTGCTCGAAGGAGGTGATGGCCACGGTGGCCAGCCCGCGCGCCCGCGCCTCCAGCGCCGCTTCCACCGGCAGCGGGTTGACGCCCGACTGGGAGACGACGATCAGGCTGTCCTCCGGCCGCAGGTCGACGCGGCGGAAGAGCTCGCGCCCCACGCCCTCCACGCGCTCCACCGCGTCCAGCGCCAGCGTCGGGTAGAGCGCGCGGACGCAGGCGAGCGTGCCCGCGCGGACGAAGACTTCCTCCGCCGCCATGTGCGAGTGGCCGGAGCCGAAGGTGTAGACGATGCCGCCCCGCTCGATCCCGTCCGCCAGGAGCGCCGCCGCCTGGCGGACGGCCGCGGCCTGCGAGCGGCGCAGCGCCCCCAGCCGCGCCAGCGCCTCGCCCGACCAGGCGCGCGCCAGCTCC
>JAIMAT010000131.1 GCA_023511835.1 Bacillota bacterium
CGGTCGGGCATGCGGAAGGGCCGCTCCTCGCCCGAGCGGAGCGCCGTCTCCACGCGGACCACCTCGGGGATGATCTCGCCCGCCTTCCTTACCCAGACGTGGTCGCCGAGGCGGACGTCCTTCTCGCGCACGTAGTCCTCGTTGTGCAGGCTGGCGTGGGTGACGGTGGTGCCGGCCAGGCGGACGGGGTCGAGGACGGCCACCGGGGTGAGGGCGCCGGTCCGGCCGACGCTCACTTCGATGGCGCGGACGACGGTCAGCGCCTCCTCGGCGGGGAACTTCCAGGCGGCCGCCCAGCGCGGCACCTTGGAGGTGGCGCCCAGCCGCTCCTGCTGGTCGCGCCGGTCGACCTTGACCACCATGCCGTCGATCTGGAAAGGAAGCGAGGCCCGCAGCGAGACGCCCGCCTCGCAGAGGTCGGCCGCCTCCTCGATGGAGCGCGCGCGCCGCCATTCGGGCGGCGTGCGGAAGCCCCAGTCGCGCAGCCGCTCCAGCAGCTCGGCCTGCGTGGCGGGCGGCTCGCCCTCCATGTCCAGGATCTGGTAGAAGAAGGCGGCCAGCGTCCGCCCCGCCGTCACCGCCGGGTCCAGCTGGCGGAGCGAGCCGGCGGCGGCGTTGCGCGGGTTGGCGAAGAGGGGGAGGCCGGCCGCCTCCCGCTCCGCATTCAGCCGCTCGAAGGCCTCGCGCGGCATGTAGACCTCGCCGCGCACCGCCAGGCGGCGGGGCGCCCCCTCGCGCAAGAGGAGCGGCACCGAGCGGATGGTGCGGACGTTGGGCGTCACATCCTCCCCCACCAGGCCGTCCCCGCGGGTGGCCGCCACGGTCAGGCGCCCTTCCTCGTAGGTGACGGCCACGGAGAGGCCGTCGATCTTGGGCTCGACCACGTACTCCGCCGGCTCGCCCAGCGCCGCCTCCACCCGCCGACCGAAGGCCAGCAGCTCCTCGCGGCTGAAGACGTCGTCCAGGCTGAGGAGCGGCTGCGGGTGGCGGACCGGCGGAAACTCCCCGCTGCGCGCGCCGCCCACCCGCTGCGTGGGCGAGTCGGGCGTGACCAGCTCGGGGTGGGCCGCCTCCAGCGCCTTCAGCCGCTCCATCAGCGCGTCGAAGGCCTCGTCGGAGATCTCGGGAGCGTCCAGCACGTAGTAGAGGTATTCGTGGTGCCGGATGAGGCGGCGCAGCCGCTCCGCCTCCGCCGCCGCCTCCTCCGGCCGGGCCCCGGCCCGCCCGGCCGCCTCCTCGCCCTCTCGGGCCATGCTCTCGCCCTCTCCCCCTCTCCGCCTTCCGCTCCGTTCAGTCGCCCGCGCCCTCCAGGCGCTCCACCGGCGCGTAGCGGGCCAGCAGCCGGCGCAGCCCCGCGCCGGGGAAGGCCACCACCAGCTCCTGCTCCTCGCCGCGGCCCCGCACCTCCACCACCGTCCCCTCGCCCCAGGCGCGATGGCGCAGGCGGTCGCCCGCGCGCCACTCCGCGGCGGCCGCCGTCCCGCCGGCGGCGGGCACCGCTCCGGCGGGGCGGGCGAAGCCGCCGCCGGCCGCGGCGAGCCCGGCCGGCCGCGCCTCGGCGCCGCGCTCGCTCCAGCCGCTCTCCACCACGCCGGGGCCGGCCGCCTCGGCCAGGAAGCGGCTGGGGGTGCCGTCCAGGCGGGAGCCAAAGATGGTCCGGTGCCAGGCGTGGACCAGGTAGAGCTTCTGGCGCGCGCGCGTCATGCCCACGTAGCAGAGGCGGCGCTCCTCCTCCAGGCGGTCGGGCTCCTCCAGGGCGCGGCTGTGCGGGAAGAGCCCCTCCTCCATGCCGATCAGCCAGACCACGCGGAACTCCAGCCCCTTGGCGCTGTGGAGCGTCATCAGCGTGACGCGGTCGCCGCCCGTCTCGGCCACGTCCACCTCGCTGAGCAGGGCGATCTCCGCCAGGAAGGCGCCGAGCCGCGCCACCCCGTCGACCGCCTCCGGCTCCGGCGCGGCCGCGCCCGGCCGCACCGCCTCGCCGAGCGCCCGCGCGCCGCCGAGCGCCAGGTCGTACTCGCGCGCCACGGTGAGGAACTCGTCCAGGTTCTCCCGCCGGGTGGCCGCCTCGATGGAGTCGTCCTCCACCAGCGCTTGGCGGTAGCCCGTCCGCTCCAGCACTTCCTGGCAGATCTCGAAGAGGCTGAGCTGGCGGGCGCGCCGGCGGAGCTCCTCCATCAGCCCGGCGAAGGTCTCCAGGCGGCGGCGCGCCGCCGCCCCCAGCGCCTCCAGCGCCGCCGGGTCACGCAGCGTCCGCTCCAGGCCGACGCCCTCGGAGAGCTCCAGCACGCGCTCGACCGTCTGTGCTCCGATGCCGCGGCGGGGGACGTTGACGACGCGCTGGAAGCTGGCCCGGTCCTCCGGGTTGACGATGAGGCGCAGGTAGGCCAGGAGGTCGCGGATCTCCTTCCGCTCGTAGAAGCGGAGCCCGCCCACCACCGTGTAGGGGATGCCGGCGGCCACGAGCGCCTCCTCCACCGGCCGCGACTGGGCGTGGGTCCGGTAGAGGACGGCCATCTCGCCCCAGGGAACGGGCTCCGCCGGCCCGCCCTCGGAGGCCAGCCCCTCGCGGTGGAGCCGGCGCGCCTCGCGGAGGACGAAGGCGGCCTCGTCGGCCTCGTCCAGCGCGTGGTGGAGCGTCACCGGGGCCCCCCCCGGCGTCCGCGTCCAGAGCTCCTTCGGCCTGCGCTGCCGGTTGTGGGCGATCAGCCGCGTGGCCGCGTCCAGGATGGGCCGGGTCGAACGGTAGTTCTGCTCCAGCTTGACGACCCGCGCGTCGGGGAAGTCCTCCTCGAACTGGAGGATGTTGCGGATGTCCGCCCCGCGCCAGCCGTAGATCGACTGGTCGGAGTCGCCCACCACCAGGAGCCGGCCGCGGTCGCGGGTGAGGGCGCGCACAATCCGGTACTGGGCGCGGTTGGTGTCCTGGTACTCATCCACCAGCACCTCCAGGAAGCGCTCCGCGTAACGCCGCCGCACCTCCTCGTCGCCCTCCAGCAGCTCCACCGTCCGCACCAGCAGGTCGTCGAAGTCCAGCGCCCCGTCCTGCTCCAGCGCCTGCTGGTACTGGCGGTAGACCTCGGCCACCTGGCGCTCGTGGAAGTTGCGCGCCTGCGAGGCCAGCGCGTCGGGGCCGAGCAGCTCGTTCTTGGCCCGGCTGATGGCCGCGCGCACGCCCGCCGGCGGCCAGCGCCGCTCCGAAAGGTCGAGCCGGCGCAGGATCTGACGCAGGATCGTCCGCTGGTCGTCGTCGTCCAGGATGGTGAAGGAAGGCGCGAGCCCCGCCCGCTCCGCCTCCCGCCGCAGGATGCGCGCGCAGACGGCGTGGAAGGTGCCCACCCAGAGCTCGCGGGCCTCCTCGCCCAGGAGCGCCTCCAGCCGCTCCTGCATCTCCCGCGCCGCCTTGTTGGTGAAGGTGATGGCCAGGATGCGCCAGGCGGGCACGCCCTCCACGCGCACGAGCCAGGCCACTCGCCGCGTGAGGACGCGCGTCTTGCCGCTCCCCGCTCCGGCCAGGATGAGAAGCGGTCCCCCCTGGTGGGTGACCGCCTGCTGCTGCTCCGCGTTGAGGTCCGCCAGCAGCCGCCGCCGGAGCTCCGCGGCGGCGCCCGCCCCGCCGGCCGGCGCCTCGCCGATCTTCGCTTCGCTCAGCCCGTTCACCGCCTCCGGGGGCTTGCCCCCGGAGAGAGCCGTTTCGGCGGCGCCGGCCCGCTCCCCTGCGGCCGGCGGACGTCCGGGCGGTCAGCCTCCGCCCCCTCCGCCGCCCCCGGCTCCGCCCCCTCCGCCTC
>JAIMAT010000132.1 GCA_023511835.1 Bacillota bacterium
CTTCCCGCCCAGCTTCTCCAGCGTGCCCGCGCGGAGCGGCTTCTCGCTGGTCACCTCGAGCCGCCAGCGGCCGCCCACCGGCTGGGCGTTCAGCTCGCCGCTGATCTTCAGCCGCTCCCAGAGGTGCTCCAGCGCCCGGTCCAGGGCGGCGCGGTCCGGAAACTCGATGACGTAGGTGTTCATGATCCTCCGGGGCTGCCTCCCCGCTCGCTCGTGGGCGCCCGCCGCTGGCAGCGCGGGCAGAAGGTGGCGCTGCGACCGCCCAGGCGGAGGCTCTCCAGCGGCCGGCCGCAGCGGCGGCACGGCTGGCCCGTCCGGCCGTAGGCCTCGAGGCGGACGGCGAAGCCTCCGGGGAAACCTTCGCCATCAAGATAGTCGGAAAAGGTGGTGCCCCGCCAGTCGATGGCCTCGGCCAGCACGCCGCGGACGGCCGCCCAGAGGCGCCGGATCTCCGCGGAACGGAGGCTTCCTCCCGCGCGCGCCGGATGGATGCGCGCCCGCCAGAGCGCCTCGTCGCTATAGATGTTGCCCAGCCCGGCGAGGAGGCGCTGGTCGAGGAGGAGCGCCTTGACCGGCGCGCGCCGGCCCGCCAGGGCCCGGGCGAGCCGGGCCGGCGTCAGTCCGCCGTCCAGCGCGTCGGGGCCGAGCTGGCGCCAGCCGGGAGGAAGCGGGAAGAGGCCCCCCTCCGCGCCGCCCTCCCCGGAAGCCTCCGCGAGGAGGTGGAGGCGGGCGAACTTCCTGACGTCCCGGAAGAGGAGCCAGCCGCCGCCGGCCAGGCGCGCCCGCAGGTGCAGGTGCGGGTCGCCGCCCGGCGCGGGGGGGTCCGCGCGGTAATAGAGGCGCCCGGTCATGCGCAGGTGGACGAGCCAGGCGGGCAGCCCCGCCGCGAAGCGAAGGATCAGGTACTTGCCGCGCCGGTCGAGCGCCTCGACGCGCGCGCCGGCGTAGAGCCCTTCGAAGCGGCCCGGCTCCACCCCGACCAGGAAGTGCGCGTGGAGCACCTCCACCCGCTCCAGCCGCTCCCCGGCCAGGTGGGCCGCCAGCGTCCGGCGGATCGTCTCCACCTCGGGCAGCTCGGGCAAAGCCGCTCTAACCCTCCCCGCCCAGCGGCGCCATGTCGTACCAGTTGGGGCCCGCCTTCACCTCGACCACCAGCGGCACGGCCAGCTTCATGGCGCCCTCCATGGCGCGGCGGAGGAGGCCGGCCATGGCCTCGCGCTCCTCGGCCCGGCCCTCCAGGATCAGCTCGTCGTGGACGGTGAGGACGAGGCGCGCGTCCAGCCCGCTCTCGGCCAGGGCGCGGCGCAGGCGGATCATGGCCATCTTGAGGATGTCCGCCGCCGTCCCCTGGATGGGCGTGTTGAGCGCCGTCCGCTCGGCCGCCTGGCGCCGGGCGTAGAGCCGCGAACGGATGTCCGGCAGGTAGCGGATGCGGCCGGAGAGCGTCCGCACGAAGCCCTCCGCGCGCGCCCGCTCCACCGCTTCCTCCATGTAGCGGCGGACGCCGGGGAAGCGGTCGAGGTAGGTACGGATGAAGGCGCCCGCCTCCTCACGCGAGATCCCGAGCTGCTGCGAGAGGCCGTAGTCGGAGATGCCGTAGACGATGCCGAAGTTGACCGCCTTGGCGCGGGTCCGCTGCTCGGACGTCACCGCCTCGGGCGGCACGCCGAAGACCTCGGCGGCGGTGGCGCGGTGGATGTCCTCCCCCGAGAGGAAGGCCGCCTGCAGCCGCTCGTCGCCGGCGATATGGGCGAGGACGCGCAGCTCGATCTGCGAGTAGTCGCCGGAGACCAGGAGGCGGCCGGGCGGCGCCGTGAAGGCCTTGCGCAGCTTCCTTCCCGGCTCCTCGCGCACGGGGATGTTCTGCAGGTTGGGGTCGGCGCTGGAGAGGCGGCCGGTGGCGGTCACCGTCTGGTTGAAGGCGGCGTGGACGCGGCCGTCGGCCGGGTCGATCACCGGCCCCAACCCCTCCACGTACGTCCCGTAAAGCTTGGTCAGCTGCCGGTACTCCAGCACCTTGGCGGCGATGGGGTGGACGGGGAGAAGCGACTCGAGGACATCGGCGTCTGTCGACCAGCCGGTCTTGGTCCGCCGCCCTCGCGGCAGGCCCAGCTTCTCGAAGAGGATCTGGCCCAACTGCTGCGTCGACTGGATGTTGAAAGGCTCGCCGGCCATCTGGTGGATCTCGCCTTCGAGGCGGGCGATGCGTTCCCGGAACTCCTCGCCCAGCTGGCGCAGCGTCGCCGGGTCGACGCGGACGCCGGTCGCCTCCATCTCGGCCAGGATGGGCTCGAGCGGCAGCTCCACCTCCCGGTAGAGGCGGCCGAGGCCCATGGCCTCCACCTCCGCCTCCAGCGCGGGCAGGAGCCGTTCCACCGCCCACGCCTCGCGCGCCAGGTCCCGGGCGAGCGCCTCCCCCTGCTCCGCCCCCGCCCGGTCGGTCTCGGGAAGCTCCACTTGGCCCCAGCGCCTTGCCAGCTCCTCCAGCGGGTAGCGGCTGCGGGAGGGGTCGAGCAGGTAGGCGGCCAGCTCCGCGTCGCCGGCGAGGCCCGCCGGCTGGCAGCCGGCGGCCCAGGCGGCGCGCAAGAGCGCCTTCAACCGGTAGCCGGCCTTCGCCGCCCCGCCCTCGGCCAGCCAGCGGCGGAGCGCGCCCGGAAGCGCGGGCGCGGCCCCCGCCGCGGGCGGCTCCAGGGGGAAGAGCCAGGCCCGCTCGCCGTCGTAGACGGCGACCAGCGCCGGCGCGGGCAGGCCCGGCCGGTGCGGCCGGAAGGCGGCGGCCAGCGTGCCGCGCCGCCCGCGCATGCGCTCGAGGAAGCGCTCCCCCTCCTCCTCCCCTCCCACCCATTGGAGCGGCACCTCGCCCGCCGCCGCCTGCGCGCCCGACGTCGCCGGAGCCTCCCCCGGCGAGGCCTCCTCTCTCGCCGCCTGCGGCGACGTCTCCGTCGCCGCAGGCTCGCCGGCCAGCCCGAAGCGCCGGGCGAGGCTCCGCAGCTCCAGCTCCTCGAAGAGGGGGCGGGCGGCGACCGGGTCGGGCGGCCGCCGGCGGCAGGCATCCAGGTCCAGCTCCACCGGCGCGTCGCAGTCGATGGTACCCAGCTCGCGGCTCATCCGCGCCTCGGCCTCGTGCGCCGCCAGCCGCTCCTGGAGCTTCTTCCCAGGCACCCGGTCGAGGTGGCGGTAGAGCTCGTCGATCGAGCCGAACTCCCGGATCAGCTTGAGCGCCGTCTTCTCGCCCACGCCCGGCACACCGGGGATGTTGTCCGAGGCGTCGCCCGCAAGCCCCTTCACCTCCGCCAGCTGGCGGGGTTCGAGGCCGTACTCCTCGCGGATGGCCTCCAGGGTGAAGAGGCGGGTCTCGCTGATCCCCTTCACCGTCACCAGCACGTCGGTCCGCTCGTCCACCAGCTGGAGGGCGTCGCGGTCGCCCGTGACGAGCAGTACGTGGAGGCCGCGCGCAGCCGCCTGGCGGGCGAGCGTTCCCAGGATGTCGTCGCCCTCGTAGCCGTCCTTCTCGTAGACCGGGATGCGGAGCGCCTCCAGCAGCCGGTGGAGGAGCGGGATCTGGCTGGCCAGCCCCTCCTCCATCGGCTGGCGCTGCGCCTTGTACTGCTCGTACGCCTCGTGCCGGAAGGTTGGCCCGCGGCGGTCGAAGACCACCGCCAGGTACTCCGGCCGGTGGTCCTGCTCCAGGCGCAGGAGCATGTTGAGAAAGCCGGTGACGGCATGGGTCGGCTGCCCGCTGCTGGTGCTCAGCGGCGGCAG
>JAIMAT010000133.1 GCA_023511835.1 Bacillota bacterium
GGCCGCCGCCTCCGCCACCTCGACCAGGTCGCGCGTCCGCACCCGCGTGGCCAGGAGCGACTGGTGGGCGTCGCGCAGGCTCGTGTCGCAGAGGAGCAGCTCGCGCCGCTCCAGCACCCGGCGCGCCAGCGCCTCCGGCCCCTCCTGCTGGAGGATGCGGCGCGGCGGGCGGTCGCCCCAGGGGCCGGGCCTCTCCTCCCGCCCGGCGCCCGCCTCCCGGACCCGCTCCGCCGCGCGCGCCGGCGCCGGGGCGGGGGCGGGCCGCGCCGCGCCGGCGGGGAGGCCCGCGAAGGCGGCGCCGTGGACCGTCACCTCGCCGATGTAGCGGAGGAGCTTCGAGCCGCGGTCGCGCCGCGGCGGGAAGCGGAAGAGCTCGGGGTGCCCCTCCACGAAGTCGACGGCGGCGCGCCCGGCGAGAAAGAGCGGGTGGCGGACCACGTTCTCCAGGAAGGGCAGGTTGGTGCGCACGCCGCGCACGCGGATCTCGCCGAGCGCGCGGCGCATCTTGGCCGCCGCCTGCTCCAGCGTCGGTCCCCAGGTGCTCACCTTGACCAGCACCGGATCGTACCAGGGCGTCACCTCGGCGCCGGGGTGGCCGGCGCCCACGTCCAGGCGGACGCCGAAGCCGCCCGGGGCGCGGAAGGCGGTGATCCGCCCGGTGTCGGGCAGGAAGCCGTTGGCCGGGTCCTCGCTGGTGACGCGGCACTGGATGGCGACGCCGCGCGCTTCCAGCGGCCCCGGCCCGGGCAGGATGCCCTCCAGCTCCTCCAGCCGCCAGCCCTCGGCGATGCGGATCTGCGCCTGAACCAGGTCGGCGCCCGTCACCAGCTCGGTCACCGTGTGCTCCACCTGGATGCGCGGGTTGACCTCGATGAAGGCGTAGCGCCCGTCCTCGCCCACCAGGAACTCGACGGTGCCGGCGTTGACGTAGCCGGCGCGGCGCATCAGCTCCACGGCGGCGCGGCGCAGCTCGCGCCGGAGCCCCGGGTCGAGGCCGACGGCCGGCGCCATCTCCACGATCTTCTGGTGGCGCCGCTGGACCGAGCAGTCGCGCTCGCCCAGGTCGATGACGCCGCCGGCGGCGTCGGCCAGGATCTGGACCTCCACGTGCTTGGGCCGCTCCAGCGCCACCTCCAGGTAGACGTCGGCGCGCCCGAAGGCGCCGGCCGCCTCGCGCCGCGCCGCCGCCAGCGCCTCGCGCAGCTCCTCGGGCGTGCGCACGCGGCGGACGCCGCGCCCGCCCCCGCCCGCCACCGCCTTGACCATGAGCGGGAAACCGTGCTCGCGCGCGAAGGCCAGCGCCTCCGCCTCGCCCTCCACCGGCTCCTCCGTCCCCGGCAGGACGGGCACCCCCGCCTCGCGCGCCAGGCGGCGGGCGGCCAGCTTGTCGCCGAAGAGCTCCAGGTGGCGCGGCTCCGGCCCGATGAAGGCGATCCCGGCGGCGCGGCAGGCGCGGGCGAAGGCCGCGTTCTCCGCCAGGAAGCCGTACCCCGGGTGGATGGCGTCGACCTCCTTCTCCCGCGCCAGCCGGACGATGCCCTCGATGTCCAGGTAGGCCTCCACGGGCGAGCGGCCCGCGCCCACCGGGTAGGCCTCGTCGGCCTTCAGGCGGTGGAGCGAGCTGAGGTCCGCCTCGGCGTAGATGGCGACCGTCCTCTTCCCCAGCTCGGTGCAGGCCTGGAAGATGCGCGTGGCGATCTCCCCGCGGTTGGCGGCCATCACCCGGCGAAACTCCCGCCTCCCGCCCACGCTCCCGCCTCCCCCCGGCCCGTCCCCGCGGGCCTGGATTTTCAGGGATTCTCCCCGTAAAGTGACGCAACGTCAATCCCCGGGGCACGGCCGTCTTGCCCGCGGCCGGGCGGGAGGGCTAGGCTTTCGTCAGGCGGAGATCGCCTGGAAGGAAGCGGATCCCGACCACAATGATGGAAGCCGCGCTCGAGCAGGCCTCGCCGGCGCGCCGGGTACCCCTCCCGGTCTGGGCGCTGAGCGGGGCCCACCTGCTGAACGACCTGATGATCGCGGGCATGGTCCCCGCCCTCCTCCCGCTCTACAAGGCCGCCTTCCACCTGGACTACACGCGCGCCGGAGCGGTGCTGGTCGTCTCCAACGTCACCTCCTCGGTGATGCAGCCGCTCTTCGGCCATCTCACCGACCGGGTGCCGCGCAGCTGGTTCCTCCCCCTGGGCGCCACCCTCTCGGTGACGGCGCTCGCGCTGACCGGCCTGGCCCCTTCCTATGCGTGGGTGCTCCTCCTGGTCGCCCTCTCGGGCGTCGGCTCGGGCGTCTTCCACCCCGAGGCCTCGCGCGCCACCCACCTGGCCGCCGGCGACGCGCGCGGCGCCGCCCAGGCGGCGCTGCAGGTGGGCGGCAACCTGGGCGTGGCGCTGGGCCCGCTGGCGGTCTCGCTGGTGGTGCTGCGCACGGGGCTGCACGGGCTGGTGGGCTTCCTGGTGCTGGCGGCGGCGGCGTTCCTCCTGGCCGGCTCGGTCCTCCCCTGGTACGGCGGCCTCCTGCGCCACGAGCAGGCCTCGCCGACGCGGAGTCGCGGGCGCAACCGGCCCTGGGCGCTGGCGCTCCTGGTGCTGGTGGTGCTGGCGCGCTCGCTCACCCAGGTGGGCGTCTCCGGCTACCTGCCCTTCCTCTACCAGCAGCGCCACGTGCCGCTGGCCCGGGGCGAGCTGCTCACCTTCGTCTTCCTGCTGGCGGGCGCGGCGGGCACCTACCTGGGCGGCCTCCTCTCCGACCGCATCGGCAGGAAGTGGCTCCTCCTCGCCTCCATGCTCCTCTCCGTCCCCTTCGCCTGGCTGCTGCCCCGGGCGGGCGGCCTGCTGGCGGTGGCGACGCTGGTCCTCTTCGGCTTCAGCATCCTCTCCTCGTTCGCGGTCACCGTCGTCTACGGGCAGATGCTCCTGCCGGGCGACGTGGGCCTCGCCTCGGGCCTGATGATCGGCTTCAGCGCCGGCCTGGGCGGGCTGGGCGCGCTGGGGCTGGGCTGGCTGGCCGACCACGCGGGCCTGGGCGCCGTCTTCGCCGTGCTGGCCTGGCTGCCGCTGGCGGGTGCGCTCTTGACGCTACCGCTGCCGGACGAGCGGACGCTGGCCGCGGGGGAGGGGTAGGGGGCGGCGGCCCGGGGGCCGGCGCGGCGGCCGGGGAGTCCGGGAGCGCCGTTTCCTGCGGAGGAGGGTGATGCACCATGTCGCCGTACGGCGAGAGCGGCGAGCCGGAGGGCGCGCTCTGGGCGCGCCTCCTCTCCACGCTCTTCCAGCCCTACGCGGCGCTGACCTACTGGCTGGCGCTCCTGGGCGCGCTGGGGCGCGGCGGGGCGCCGCGGTCCGCGGTGGCCTCCGCCTGGCTGGCGGCGGTGGCGCTGCCCGTGGCCGCCCTCCTCCTGGGCAAGCGGCGCGGCTGGTGGGGCGGCTCCGAGCTGGTGACGCGGGCCGAGCGCTTCGTCTACCTGCCCGTCGCCTGGGCGGGCTCGGCGCTGGCCTGGGCGCTCGCCCGGCGCTGGGCCGCCCGCTCGCTCCTGGAGGGCTCGCTGGAGGCGATCCTGGCCTGGCTGACGCTGGTGACGCTCCTCACCCTGGCCTGGAAGGTGAGCCTCCACACCGGCGCCACCGGCCTGATGACGGGCATGGGGGCGCTCC
>JAIMAT010000134.1 GCA_023511835.1 Bacillota bacterium
TGCCGCCGGGAGATCTTCGACCCCGGCGACCGCCACTACCGCTACCCGTTCACCAACTGCACCAACTGCGGGCCGCGGTACACCATCGTCCGGGATCTCCCCTACGACCGGCCGCTGACCGCCATGGCGGAGTTCGCCCTGTGCCCGGAGTGCGCCCGCGAGTACCACGACCCCGCCGACCGCCGCTTCGACGCCCAGCCGGTGGCCTGCCCGGCCTGCGGACCGGAGGTCTGGCTGGCGACGCCAGAGGGCCGGCGGCTGGAGGAGGACTGGCTCGATGCCTTCCGGGAGGCGATCGCCCGCGGCGAGGTGGTGGCGCTCAAGGGGCTGGGCGGCTTCCACCTGGCCTGTGACGCGCGGAACGAGGAGGCGGTGGCGCGGCTCCGCCGCAGGAAGCACCGCCCGGCCAAGCCCTTCGCGGTGATGGTGCGCGACCTGGCGACGGCCCGGCGCTACGTCGAGCTGGACGCCGAGGAGGAGGCGCTGCTCGCGAGCCCCGAGGCGCCCATCCTCCTGGCCCGCAAGACGGAGGCGGCGCGTCGCGAACTGGCGCCCTCGCTGGCGCCGGGACTCCAGACGCTGGGCGTCATGCTCCCCTACACCCCGCTCCACCTGCTCCTCCTGGCGGAGGGACCGGAGGTCCTGGTGATGACCAGCGGCAACCTCTCCGGCCTGCCGCTGGAGTTCGAGAACGAGGGGGCGCTGGAGCGGCTGGGCGGAGTGGCCGACCGCTTCCTGCTGCACAACCGGACGATCGTCAACCGCGCCGACGACTCGGTCGTCCGCCGCGTCGCCGGCCGGACGCAGATCCAGCGCCGCTCGCGCGGCTACGTGCCGCGCCCCCTGCCCCTCCGCGGTGCGGCGGCGGAGGGGCCGGCGGCGCTGGGCGCCGGCGGCGAGATGAAGAACGCCTTCTGCCTCCTCCGCGGCGCCGAGGCCTACGCCGGCCCCCATGTCGGCGAGATGGAGAGCCTCGAGGCGGAGGAAGCCTGGCGCCTGGCGCTCGACCGCTTCCAGCGCCTGCTCTCGCTCCGCCCCGAGGTGGTGGGCGTCGACGCCCACCCGGGCTACCGGATCTCCCGCCTCGCCCGGGAGTTCGCCCGCGAGCAGGGGGCCGGGGTGGTCCCGATCCAGCACCACCACGCCCACCTCGTCGCCGCCCTGGCCGAGGCGGGCCTGGAGGGACCGGCGCTGGGCGCGGTGATGGACGGGACCGGCTACGGGACGGACGGGCGGATCTGGGGCTGGGAGGTGCTCTGGGGCGACGCCTCGGGCTTCGAGCGGCTCGGACACCTGCGCTACGTCCCGATGCCCGGCGGCGAGGCGGCGGTCCGGGAGCCCTGGCGGATGGCGGTCAGCCACCTATGGGACGCCTTCGGGCCGGACCGGGGAGGCAGGCTGGCCCGCCACCTCCTCGACCTTCCCGCGGCGAAGTTGGAGGCGCTCGAGGCGCTGGAGGTGAGCGGGCTGAACGCCCCGCTCACCTCCAGCGCCGGCCGCCTCTTCGACGCCGTCTCCGCCCTGCTCGGCCTGGCGCGGGTCAACACCTACGAGGGCCAGGCGGCCATCGAGCTGGGCGAGGCGGCGGAACGGGCGGTGCGCGCCGGATACCGGCCCCGGTCCTATCCCTTCGCCCTCGAGCCCGGCGACGGGCGTGACGGGGACGGCGAGGGCGGCCGGCTCCGCTTCGATCTCCGTCCGGCGCTCCGCGAGCTGGTGCAGCGCCGCCTCGAGGGGGCTCCGGCGGAACGGCTGGCCGCCGACTTCCACGAGACCGTCGCCGCCGCCCTGACCGAGGCGCTCGGGCGGTGGGCGGAGGCGCGCGGCGTCGACCGCGTGGTGCTGACGGGAGGGAGCATGCAGAACCCGCTTCTCCTGGAACGGGCGGAGCAGCTGCTCCGCGGACGGGGGATCGGGGTGGTGACGCCGGTCCAGCTTCCTCCCAACGACGGGGGGCTCGGGCTGGGCCAGGCGGTGATCGCACGCAGGAGGTGGGTCGAGGATGTGTCTGGCGGCACCCGGTAGGGTGGTCGCCGTCGACCGCGAGCGGCAGATGGCGACGGTGGAGTACTTCGGCAACGAGCGCGAGGTGGGCGTGGCGCTCGTCCCCGAGGTGCAGGTGGGCGACTTTGTCATGGTCCATGCGGGCGAGGCCATCGAGATCGTCGACGCCGAGGAGGCGGAGGCGAGCCTCGCGCTCTGGACGGAGCTCTATGGACTGGACGACGCTGAAGGGCTTTAGGGACCCCGAGCGCGCCCGCGCCGTCGTGCGCGGCGTCCGCCAGGAGCTGGAGCGCGCCGACTCCCGTCTCGGGAGGAAGCTCCGGCTGATGGAGGTCTGCGGCACCCACACCGTCTCCTTCTCGCGCAGCGGGGTGCGGAGCGTGCTGAGCGACCTGGTGGAGCTGGTCTCGGGCCCCGGCTGCCCGGTCTGCGTCACCGACCAGCGCGACATCGACGCCATGATCGAGACCGCGCGGGTGCCCGGCGTCATCGTCACCACCTTCGGCGACATGATGCGCGTCCCCGGCAGCCGGACCACGCTCCAACAGGAGCGGACGCAGGGCGCCGACGTGCGCGTCGTCTACTCCGCCCTGGACGCGCTCAAGGTGGCCGAGGAGAAGCCGGAGGCGACGGTGGTCTTTCTGGGGGTGGGCTTCGAGACGACGGCGCCGGGTATCGCCCACGCCATCCTGGAGGCGCAGGCGCGAGGTCTCGGGAACTTCGCCGTCCTGTCGGCGCACAAGTACACCCCGCCGGCGGTGCGCGCGCTCCTGGACGGGGGCGACGCGCGCCTGGACGGCTTCGTCCTGCCCGGTCACGTCAGCGTGGTCACGGGCACGGACGGCTGGCAGTTCCTCGCCCGGGAGTACGGGCTTCCCGGTGTCGTGACCGGCTTCGACCCGCTGGACCTGCTGGCCGGTGTGGGAGAGCTGGCCACCCTGATCGCCGACGGCCGTGCCGAAGTGCGGAACGCCTATCCCCGGACCGTCCAGGAGCACGGCAACCCGCACGCCCAGGAGCTGATCCGGCGGGTCTTCCGCCCGGCGGACGCGGTCTGGCGCGGGCTCGGCCCCATCCCGGCGAGCGGCATGGCCATCGCCGGGGAGTTCGCCCGGTACGACGCCTCGCGGAGGCTGGACCTCGACCTGCCGCCCACCCGGGTGCCGCCCGGCTGCCGCTGCGGCGACGTTCTGCAGGGGAAGGTCCTGCCCACGGGCTGCAAGCTCTTCGCCGTCGCCTGCACGCCCGAACGGCCCATCGGCCCCTGCATGGTCTCCAGCGAGGGCTCCTGCGCGGCCTACTACCAGTACGAGCCCGAGGCCGTGGAGGCGGCGCTGGCGGCCGCGCGGCGCGGGCCCGCGCGGGGCGGGGAGGCCCGGGGCGCGGCGGGCCGGCCCGGGGAGGTGGCGTGACCGATGCCGCGGGAGAAGGAGCGGATCCTCCTCCAGCACGGGGACGGCGGGCAGCTGACGCACCGGCTGATCCGGGAGGTCTTCCTGAAGGCCTTCCCCGACCCGGGGCTGGCCGAGCTGACCGACGCCGCCCTCCTGCCGGCGCCGCGCGGGCGGCTGGCCGTCACCACCGACTCCTTCACCGTCCAGCCGGCCTTCTTCCCCGGCGGCGACCTGGGCGAGCT
>JAIMAT010000135.1 GCA_023511835.1 Bacillota bacterium
GCGGTGGAGCGGCGGTACTACATGCTCCTCGCCGGCGAGGCCGGGCGGAAGGACGCCGAGGCGGCGCTCCGCGAGCGCGCGGTCGAGCTCGTCCAGGCGCTCGCCCGCGCCGAGGTCGAGGCACGCCTCCTCGATGACGCGGCGCTCCTTCAGATGCTCCACGTCTGGAGCCATCCGGCCACGGCCGCCTTCGAGCGGCCGGAGTTCCCGGGCGTGACGACCTTCGCGGGAGGTGAGACGGCGTGAAGGCCACGACCGCAAGCCCGCTCCTGGACGTGATCACGCCGGCCGGGCTCGGGTTCTACCCCCGAGACCTTCGTTTGGGCGAGGTCCTTGGGCGGGTCATGGTCCTCACCGCCTACCCGCCCAGGGCAGGGGCGGCCTGGCTGAGCCGAGTCACCCAGCTCCCCGGCGTGGTCGCCTCCGTCCACGTGACGCCGGCCGACCCGGCGGAGCTGGTGAAGCAGATCACCGTCTCCATCGGCGAGCTCGGCTCCCGCATCGCCATGGGGGGCTCCCCGCTCCTCGTCCAGCGGGCGGAGCGGGCGCTTGAAGATGCCCAGACGCTGCTTCACAAGATCGACCAGGAGCAGCAGCAGGTGGTCTACCTGACCGTGGTGCTCCTGGTCCTCGCGAGCGACGAGGACGAGCTCCGCCGGCGCGTCCGCCAGGTGGAGGCCTCCGCCGCGGCGGCCGGGATGCGGGCGTCCGTGGCCCTCTTCGCCCAGGAGCAGGGGCTTCGCTCCGCCGGACCGTGGGCGGTCCTGGACGAGGCGATCCGCCGCATGGGCGGACACAACATGCCCATCGAGACGATGGCCGCGGGCTACCCCATGGCCCGGAGCGGGATCAACCACGGGCGCGGGATTCTCCTCGGCCGCGACCAGGACGGCGGGATCGTGCTGGTCGACCGGTGGAGCGCGGAGGCGGCCCAGGAAGGGCTGGTGAACCCCAACGTCAACATCCTGGGCGCGTCGGGCGGCGGGAAGTCCTTCGCGGCGAAGCTCCTCGCGCTCCGGGAGTACGCCCGGGGAGCCCGGCTCCTCATCCTCGACCCCGAGCGCGAGTACCGGCCGCTGGCCCGCGCCTTGGGCGGCGCCTGGATCAACGCGGCGGGCGGCGAGGGGCGGCTCAACCCGCTGGAGATCCGGCCGCTCCCGCCCGACATCGACGCCGAGCCCGAGGAGGGCACCTCACCCCTCCAGGGCCGCGGCCCCCTGGCCGTCCACCTCCAGCGCGTCGTGATGACCTGGCTCCAGCTCTACCTGCCGGGCCTCGACGACCTGGAGCGGGCGACGCTCTCCCAGGCCGTCCTCGCGGCCTACCGGGACCACGGCATCGGCTGGGAGACGGACCCCGCGACCGTGAAGCGCTGGCCCACCGTCGCCGACGTCTACCGCCACGTCCGGGACGCCGGGGCGGAGCGCCTGGCCGTGCTCCTGGAGCCCGCCGTCTCCGGCGCGGAGTCGGCGCTCTGGTGCGGCCAGACCACGCTCCCGCCGGCCGGCGACGTGACGGTGGTGGACATCCGCGACCTCGTGGACGCCCAGGAGACGGTCCGCCGTGCCCAGTACTTCGCGCTCCTCACCTGGGCCTGGGACCTGGTGAGGGCAGGCCAGGCCGAAGGGCGGAGGACGGTCCTCCTGGTGGACGAGGCCTGGCTCCTCGCCGACCCCCAGACGCCGCAGGCGCTGGCCTTCCTCCGCGACCTCTCGAAGCGCATCCGGAAGTACCAGGGCTCCCTGGTGGTGGTGACCCAGAACTCGGTGGATTTTCTCGACCCCGCCATTCGCCGCTACGGGGAGCCCGTGGTGGCGAACGCCGCCACCAAGCTCTTCTTCCGCCAGGAGAGCCGGGACCTCGAGGCGCTCACCCAGCTCTTCCGGCTGACCGAGGCCGAGCAGGTGCTTCTCTCCGGCGCCAAGCGCGGCGAGGCCCTCCTCATCGCGGGCAACTCGCGCGTCCGGCTGACGACCGAGGCCTCGGACGTGGAAGCGCGCGTCATCGCAGGGGGCGGGCTCTGATGCCGGCGGCCCGCCTGGCCCTGCGCCTCCTGGGCGCGCTCCTGGGCGGCGGCGGGCAGGGCGAGGAGCGCGGGGGCCGCCTCGGGTTCCTGCTGCTCCTCCTGGCGCTTCTCCCGGTCCTGCTCCTCGCCCTGGTCCCCCTCCTGGTGGCCGCCATCCCGATGGGCGCCGTGGGCGCCGTCTCCGCCTTTGTGCAAGGGTTGCTGGGCGGCGGGAGCCCTGACCAGGAGGCTGCCCGTGTCCAGCAGGCATACATGCAGGCGGTGCAGGCGGTTTACCAGACGACGGCGGGCCAAGCGACGGACAAGCGCGGGGTGCTCGTGGACTGGATGGCCCTCGCGGCCATCGACGCCGTGCGCTACGGGCAGGACACCTCCCAGGTCTCCGAGCAGGAGGCCGAGCAGCTGGCGTGGCGGTTCGTCGAGCGCCACGAGCAGACCGCATGCACGACCGGCTCGGACGGGAAGCAGGCGTGCCATACCGCCGTCACCTACACCCTCCGTCCCCTGGACCCGGTGCTGGCGGGTCTCGGGCTCGCCGGGGCCGACGCGGAGCAGGTGCAGGTGATGATCCTGGCCCTCCAGGATCTGACCAACACCCCGAGCGGTCCAGGGGCCGGTGGCGACTACACCCCGGACCCCCAGCCCGGCTGGACCTGGCCCGTGCCCGGCTACACCACCATCACCTCGCCCTTCGGCTGGCGGGTCCTGAACGGGCAGCGCGACTTCCACCCTGGCCTCGACATCGCCGTGCCCCTGGGCACGACCGTCCTGGCCGCCCACGCGGGCACCGTCACCGAGAGCCGGTATGACGGCGCCTGCGGCAACGCCCTCGCCATCGCCTGGCCGGGCGGGGAAGTGCGCTACTGCCACAACGCCGCGCTCCTCGTGCCCGTGGGAACCGAGGTCGCGCTCGGCCAACCCGTCTCCCTCTCCGGCTCGACGGGCGAATCCACCGGCCCGCACCTGCACGTCGAGACCTACCAGCACGGGCAGCTGGTCGATCCGCTCAGCGTCTTCGGCTCCGCCGGAGCAGCTGGTTACACGCCGTAGCGGAAGGAGGTGGTGGCCTGTGAGCGGCGCGCTGGTGACCGTCATCGCGGCAGGGGCGCTCGTGGAGGCCGGATGGATTCTCCAAGTGACCGAGACCGAGCGGCAGCACCCGGCGCGGAGGCCCGCCTGGGCCTTGCTGGGCCTGGCGGTGCTGCTCCTGCTCACGCAGATTCTCTGACCCCCGGCGGCTCCGGCCGAGCCTGCCCCCGCCGGGAACCCGCTCCGGCAAGGGCCGCTCGGGCCGTGAGCATAGGCTCCGTCGCTCCGCTCGTCCGCTATCCCTCCCGTCCCTCGCTCTCCGCTTCGCTCCGCCCCTGCCTCCGCGCCCGGCGGGACGGCGCTCCGCGCCTGGCTCTCGGCTCCCAGCGCCGCCGGTCGGGCGGCGCGAACGGAAGGAGGCCGGAGCGATGGTGCGGGGCGAGGTCGTGCGCG
>JAIMAT010000136.1 GCA_023511835.1 Bacillota bacterium
GGCGGAAGAGGAAGCGGCTCTGGGGACGCCCGGCGGGGGCGGCCGGCGGGGGGACCGCCGGCTGGGGGCGGGGCGCCTCCGGGCGCCTCCTCTGGTCCGGCGTCGCCTTCCTTCTCTTCGCCGGCCTGGCTTGGCTCGCGTACTCCACGCCGCAGACCCGTCCCTCCAACTACCCCGTCGAATACGCCCAGGGCGGGAGCTTCGACTACGCGGCCTCCGCGCCGCCGGGCCCGGTCTATCCGGACGGGAAGGTGCGCGCGGGCGATCCGGTCTTCCTCAGCCAGACCCATGTCGTCCGCTTCCGCTTCGACTACCGCTTCGAGAGCCCGCTCCCCCACGAGGTCCAAGGAAGCGGTTCCCTGACCGCGGTCCTCCAGGGCTCGAGCGGCTGGAGCCGGAGCTTCGTCCTCCAGGCGCCGGCGCGCTTCCAGGGCGACCGCGCCTCGCTGGAGGGGACGCTGGACCTGGGCCAGCTGGCCAGCCTCATCGGCCAGGTGGAGGCCGCCACCGGCCTGCGCAACGAGCAGTACAAGCTGGTGGTCCGGCCGGCGCTGCAAGTGGCGGGCACCCTGGCGGGAACTCCCCTCTCCGCGACCTACCGGCCCGAGCTCGACTTCAACTTCACGCCCCTGGCCCTGAGCCTGGTGACGGGGGCGGCCGGACAGTCCGGGTCGGACCCGCTCCAGCCGCGCGGGACATCCGCGATCAACCTGACGCGCGACGTCCCGGCGACGCTCGGCGTGGCGCGCCTCCAGGTCCCGGTGGCCGGCGTCCGCCTGGTCCTCCCCGCGTTCCTCCTGGCGGCGCTGGCGGCGCTGGTCTTCTCCTGGCTCCAGTTCCTGCGCGAGGGCCGCAGGCCCGAGCACGAGCGGATCCGCGCCCTCTACGGCGACCTGCTGGCCGAGGCGCGCGACCTCGGCCTCGGCGACCGCCCGCGGGTGGTCTGGGTGGCCGACATGGCGAGCCTCGTCCGCCTGGCGGCCCAGTACGAGCGGCTGGTCCTGCACCAGGAAGCTCCGGACGGAACCCATCTCTACGCGGTCGAGGACACCGACTGCGTCTACTGCTACAAGACGACGGGCTGGTTCGGCGGGGCCGACTCCTTCCAGGCGGGGGAGCTCTCCGACGCCGGCCCGGCAAGCGAGGTGCGAGCGTGAGGAGGAGAGGCAGTACGAGGAAGGCGGACGGCCCTTGAGCGCCTCCGGACGCTTCCGCATGGCCCTGGCGCTGACCCTGGCCTGCGCCGCCCTCGTGGCGACGGTGGCCAGCGCCGCCATGGCCAACAACCTAGTGCCGCCGACCAACCTCGGCCGCGTCCTCAACCCCGTGCCGAACCTGTGCGACCCGGGCGGCTCGGGAGGCGGCGGCCACGGCCACGACAGCGATTCGCAGAAGGACAAGGATCCGCACCACAAGGGCCACGACGGCGACGGCGACTCGGACGATCCGGGCAGCTGCTGCCCGGGCGACCAGGACGACGACTCGTGGTCCTTCCCGCTCTCGACGCAGGGGCCGGACGGGCATCACCACCACGGCCACGACAACGACTGCGACGAGGACGACCGGGGCGACTCCCAGGACGGCTCTCCCGTCAGTTCTCCGGACTCGGCGACCCTCCAGTCGACGGAGAGCGGCTCGAGCAGCTCGTCCGGCGACAGCGGGAACTCCTCCTCGGCCCAGACGAGCGGGGGCGGCTCGATCGGCGACACCGGCAGCTCCTCCTCGACGCAGACGAGCGGCGGTGGCTCGAGCGGCGACACCGGCAGCTCCTCCTCGACTCAGACGAGCGGTGGCGGCTCGACCGGCGACACCGCGGGCTCCGCCCCGGGACAGGCGAGTGGCAGCGGCTCCTCCACGGACGGCTCCGGAAGCACGGGCGCGCCCGCCGGGAGCGGGACCGGTTCCCAGGGCGGGGGCTCGCCGGCGGACGGCGGCTCCGGCGGAGCGGGTGGCGGCTCTGACGCGACAGTCTCCGGCTCGAGCACAGGCTCCGGCGCCGGCACACAAGGACCGTGATCGCCATGGTACGGATCGCGCAGGCATGGGATCGTGCGCGCGTCGCGGCGGAGCTGCTGCTGGTCATGCTCTTCCTGACGTGGACCGGCGGTTTCGCGGGAGCGCGCATGGCGGCGCCCGGCGACTTCACCATCAGCGGCATCCACTACACGCTCGCCGGGGACGGCCGGGGCATCGCCGCGGTCGACTTCGCGATCGACCCGGCGGACACGGGCCCGCTCTGGATCTGGTTCAGCGACGCGAACGGACCGGTCGGGGCGACGCCCTACTACTCGGAGTCGGGCGGCGACTGCCGGCGCACCGGCAACCAGGTCCATTGCACCGTCGACGTGCCGGTGCAGCCGCCGACGCAGCTGAACGTCCTGGTCGAGGCGCCGCAGCCCGCGGGCGGCGGGGGAGCCCCCGTGCCGCCGCCGGCGCCGGTGGTGGCGAGCCTTCCGCCCCCGACGGGCGGGCCGGCTCCCGCCAACGCGGAGATCTGGGGAATGGTCCGCTTCCTCGGGGGCGGTCCGGCGACGGGGGCGCAGGTCAGCCTCGACTCCGGCCCCGGAACGGGCCTGAGCGCCGCGGGCACCTTCCGCTTCACGGGCCTGGCCCAGGGCTCCCACACGGTCGGCGCGGCTCTGGCCGGCTACCAAGTGGTCCAGGTCCTCGTCGACGGCCGCGCCGTCTCGGGCAGCCAGGCGACGGTCGACCTCGCCCAGGGCAACCAGCGGGTCGAAGTCGACTTCGTCCTGGCCCGTTCCGGCCGGCAGGTGACGGCGCCCCAGCCCCCGCCCCAGGCGGGGCCGGGAGGCGGGCTGGCCTTCACCGGCGGCAACTTCGACGCCTTCGTCCTCGGCGGTCTCCTCCTCATGCTGGCCTCGGCGGCGCTCTCGGCGAGGCGCTTCCTGCGGCGCCGGGAGGAGGCGCGGGAGGTCGCCGCCTCCGGCGATGGCGGCTCCTGAGACCGCAGGCAACCTCGAGACCGGGCGGCGCGCCTCCCCGCGGCCGCGCCGCCCGGCCGCCGCCCGCGGGCGGCCGTGGGCTGAGGCGCTCCTCTTCGCCTGCGGCCTCCTCCTCGCCCTTACCCCGCTCTGGGCCCGCCTCTACGCCCAGTGGCAGCAGGAGCGCCTGCTGGCGGAGCTCCTCTCCGCGCAGGCGCAGGCGTTCCCTTCCTCCGCCGCGCCCGGCGCGGCGACGGGTCCGGCCGACGACCCGACCCTGGCCGCGGGCCTCCTCGCCGGAGGGCCGGCGGGAGCGAAGCCGGCGGGCGGCGTCTCGGCGGGCGCCGGGGCGCCCGTCCGGCCGCTCTTCCTCATCGAGATCCCGCGCATCGGCCTGGGCGCGGTGGTGGTGGCGGGCGTGGGCACGGCCGAGCTTCGCGCCGGGCCCGGGCTCTACCCCGGCAGCCCGGCGCCG
>JAIMAT010000137.1 GCA_023511835.1 Bacillota bacterium
CGGTTGGTCCAGGTGTTCTTGCAGGTGACGCTGCAGGTGTGGCAGCCGATGCACTTGTCCAGGTTCATCACCATGGCCACCTGCACCTTAACCTTCAAGCCGGCTCACCTCCCGGAGCTTGCGGATGACCACGGTCTCGTCGCGCTGGTTGCCGGTGGGCCCGTAGTAGTTGAAGCCGTAGCTCAGCTGGGCGTAGCCGCCGATCATGTGCGTCGGCTTGACGTGGATGCGCGTCAGGCTGTTGTGGGCGCCGCCCGGCTCCCCGGTGATGGGGCTCGGCGGCACGTTGACCGTCCGGTCCTGGGCGTGGTACTGGAAGGCGACGCCGCGGGGCAGGCGGTGGCTGACCACGGCGCGCGCCACGACGACGCCGTTCCGGTTGAGGCACTCGATCCAGTCGTTGTCCGCGATGCCGGCGGCCGCCGCGTCGTCCTTGTTCAGCCAGACCGTGGGCCCGCCGCGGAAGAGCGTCAGCATGGGCAGGTTGTCGGCGAAGGTGCTGTGGATGCCCCACTTGCCGTGCGGCGTCAGGTAGCGGAGCGTCAGCTCGAGGCGCCCGTCACCGGCCGGCCGCCCCTCCCCCGGCAGGAAGGAGGCGAAGGCGAGCGGCCCCCGGTAGACCGGCAGCCCCTCGCCGAAGTCGAGGATCAGCTCGTGGTCCAGGTAGAACTGCTGCCGCCCGGTCAGCGTCCGCCAGGGCACGAGCCTTTCCACGTTGACCGTGAAGGGCGAGTAGCGCCGGTCGCCCTTCTCGACGCCGCTCCAGATGGGCGAGGTGAGCACCCGGCGCGGCTCGGCCGTCAGGTCGGCGAGGTGGAAGTGCTCCGCCTCCTCGCCCTCGGCCAGGTCGCGCAGGGCGAGGCCGGTCTTCGCCTCCAGCGCCGCCCACTGCTTGACCGCCACCCGGCCGTGGCTCGTGCCCGAGAGCGTCAGGATCGCCTGGGCCACCTGCCGGTCCTCCTCCAGCCGAGGGCATCCCTGCGCGGGGCCGGGCGCGGCGACGGCGCCCAGCATGCGGCCCAGCTCCTCGTACTCCTCCGCCGCCGGCCAGGCGATCCCCTTCGCCGCCAGGCCGCGCTCGCGCACCAGCGGGCCCAGCGCCGTCATCTTCTCGTGGACGCTGGCGTAGTCGCGCCGCACCACCACGAGGCGGGGGAGCGTGCGACCGGGCACCGGCTCCGTCTCGCCCTTCCTCCAGTCGCGGATGCGGCCCAGCGGCTGCGCCAGCTCGTCGGGCGAGTCGTGGAGGAGCGGCACGGCCACCAGGTCGCGCGCCTCGGGCAGATGGCGCGCGGCCAGCTCCGAGAAGACCCACGCCAGGCCGCGGAAGGCGTCCCAGTCGGAGCGCGCCTCCCAGGGCGGCGCGATGGCCGGGTTGAAGGTGTGGAGGAACGGATGCATGTCGGTGCTGCTCAGGTCGTGCTTCTCGTACCAGGTGGCGGCGGGCAGGAGGACGTCCGAGTAGAGCGCGGTGCCGGACATGCGGAAGTCGAGGGTGACCAGGAGGTCGAGCTTCCCCTCGGGCGCCTTCTCCCGCCAGGCGACCTCCCGCGGCCGCAGCCCCTCGCTCTCCGCGGCGAGGACGGCGTGGTCTGCACCCAGGAGGTGCTTCAGGAAGTACTCGTGCCCCTTGCCGCTGGAGGTGAGGAGGTTGGCGCGCCAGACGAAGAGGATGCGCGGGAAGTTCTCCGGCGCGTCGGGGTCCTCGGCGGCGAAGCGGAGGCTCCCCTCGCGCAGCCGGCGGACCACGTGCGCCACCACTTCCTCGTCGCTCCGCGCGCCGCTCGCCTCGGCCTCGCGCACCAGGGCGAGCGGGTTGGCGCCGAACTGGGGGTAGGACGGGAGCCAGCCCAGCCGCGCGGCCAGGACGTTATAGTCGGCCAAGTGGAGGCGGCCGTAGGGGCCGGCCAGCGGCGAGGCCATGGAGCCGGCGTCCGTCTCCTCGTAGCGCCACTGGTCCGTGGCCAGGTAGAAGAAGGAGGTACCGTTCTGCTGCCGCGGCGGGCGCGACCAGTCCGAGGCGAAGGCGAGCGTCGCCCACGCCTCGGCCGGGCGGACCTTCTCCTGCCCCACGTAGTGCGCCCAGCCGCCCCCGTTGACGCCCTGCGCGCCGGTGAGCAGGACCAGGTTGAGCATCGCCCGGTAGAGGGTGTCGCTGTGGTACCAGTGGTTGGTGCCGGCGCCCATCAGGATCATGGAGCGGCCGCGGGTGAGCGCGGCGTTCTCGGCGAACTCGCGCGCCACGCGGATCGCCAGGTGCCGGTCGACGCCGGTGATCGCTTCCTGCCAGGCGGGGGTGTAGGGGCGGGGGTCGTCGTAGTCCGCCGGGTAGTCGCCGGGAAGGCCGCGCCCCAGGCCCACCTGGGCCAGGAGCAGGTCGAAGACGGTCGTCACGTACGTCTCGTCCGCATCCCCGACGCGCACCGCGGGCACCGAGCGGCGCAGAAGGGCGGGCGTGCCGTCGCCGAAGTAGGCGAGCCCCACCGGCAGGACGGCCTCCTCCCGCCCGAGGAGCGTCAGCGCCGGATCGACGGGACGCCCCTCCCCCGTCTCCAGCTTCAGGTTCCAGCGCCCCTCCTCGCTCCAGCGGAAGCCGAGGCTGCCGTTGGGCACGGCCGGCGCGCCCGCGGCGGCGTCCCAGACCAGCGTCTTCCACTCGGCCTGGGGCTCCTCCAGCCCCAGGTCGCTCGCCCGCAGGAAGCGGTCCGGCACCCAGGCCTCCCCGAGCTTCCGCAGCCGCACCAGGAAGGGCAGGTCGGTGAAGCGCTTGGCGTAGTCGGTGAAGTACGGCGTCTCCCGCTCGAGGTAGAACTCCTTCAGGATGACGTGGGTCATGGCCATGGCCAGCGCTCCGTCGGTCCCCGGCCGCGCCGGCAGCCAGTGGTCGGCGAACTTGACCACCTCGGCGTAGTCCGGGCTGACCGCCACCACCTTCGCGCCGCGGTAGCGCGCCTCGACCAGGAAGTGCGCGTCCGGAGTCCGCGTCATGGGCACGTTGGTGCCCCAGACGAGCAGGTACGAGGCGTTGTACCAGTCGCCGCTCTCCGGCACGTCGGTCTGCTCGCCCCAGACCTGCGGCGAGGCCGGCGGCAGGTCGGCGTACCAGTCGTAGAAGCTGAGCATCACCCCGCCCAGCAGCGAGAGGAAGCGCGCCCCCGACGCGTAGCTGACCATGGACATGGCGGGGATCGGCGTGAACCCGAAGATGCGGTCGGGTCCGTACTCGCGCAGCGTGTGGAGGAGGGCGGCGGCGAT
>JAIMAT010000138.1 GCA_023511835.1 Bacillota bacterium
GCGCGGTGGTGGTGGCGGGCGTGGGCACGGCCGAGCTTCGCGCCGGGCCCGGGCTCTACCCCGGCAGCCCGGCGCCGGGCGCCGAGGGCAACGTGGCCATCGCCGCCCACCGGACCACCTACGGCGCCTGGTTCCGGAACCTGGACCGGCTGCGGCCCGGCGACACCATCCGCCTGCTGGTGGGCGGGAAGAGCTACGTCTACCGCGTGGAGCGGAGCTGGACGGTCCGCCCCGACGCCGTCTGGGTGCTGGCGCCCACCACCTATCCGGCGCTGACGCTGACCACCTGCACTCCGCCCGGATCGGCCGCCTTCCGCCTGGTGGTCCGCGCCCGTCTTACCAGCCGGCCGTGACCGTGATCTCCACCGAGGCCTGGATCCGGCCGCCCCAGGCGCTCCCGGTCACGGGGCGGTCGCCCCGGTTCTCGGCCACGTAGGCGGCGACGGCGAAGCCCCGGCCGGCGGAGGCCGAGAAGGTGGGGTCGACCGGGATCCAGCCGCTGCCCGGCAGCCAGAACTCGGCCCACTCGTGGCGGACGACCGAGCGGAAGGCGCCCGCCGCCGGCCGCCCGGCGGCGTCCAGGAGGAGCTCGCCGTTGACGATCCGCGCCGGCACCCCGGCGGCGCGCGCGAGCGCCACGAAGAGGCGGGCGAACTCGGTGCAGGTGCCGCTTCCTGCGAGCCAGCCGGCCAGCGCCCCCTGCCCCGCCGCCGGCGAGGCCGGATCGTAGCGCAGCGCGTCGTGGACGTAGCGGAGGATGCGCGCCGCACGGGCCGCCTCGTCGCCGGCCCCCTCCGTCAGCCGCCCGGCCAGCGCCAGGAGGCGCGGGTCGGAGGCTTCGACGCCCGGCTCGGCCGCCAGGTCGGCCGCGGAGGGCGGCTCCCCCGCCCAGGCGCCGGCGGCGTGGAGCGTCAGGCGGTAGCGCTGGACCAGGTCGAGGCTCGATCCTCCCGCCACCTGCACGTCGTAGGAAGCGGACCGCGCCCCGGAGGCCTCCTCCTCCACCGCCCCCGCGCCCGGAAGCCACTCCTGCCCCACGCTCTGGTAGGCGTCCAGGCCGGAAGAGAGAAGCGGCACCTGGAGTTGCACGCGGGCGCCCGAGGCGGCCGCGTTGCGCAGGTGGACCCGGACGGTGAGGGTAACCTGGCGGGCGGCCGCCGCCGACGTCCGCGCCGCCGCCCCGGCGGCCGCAAAGCTTCCCGCCGCCCTCGCGGCGGCGACGGGCGCCGCCGTCGACGGCAGCGCCACCAGGCCGGCCAGCGCCAGGGCCAGCACGGCCGGGGAACGGAGTGCCGCTCGCGCGCGCATCGCACGCCTCCCCCGCTCCCCGCGAACCCGGGAAGGAGCAGACGAGAGGGGCGCGTCGAGCGGCTCCCGACTGCCCTTCGGCTTCGGCGGCCTGGCGACCCCCGCGCCGCGTGGGCGGCCGGGGGCCCATGGCTTTGCGTCCCCGCCTTGCGACGGGTTTGCCTTTTCGGGCCGGAGAGCGTCTCGGTCATCTTACGGGGGACGAAGCCGGACCGGGCGGCCCTCGCGGTCGAGCCCGCCCCGGGGTTCCCCGCCGTCCCCGCCATCGACCGGCGGTCCCCCCACTTTAGCGGCGCGGCTCGCCTCCGTTCAGCCCGTCCAGCCGGGGCGGCCCGCAGCCCGCACATGGCGGGAGATGAAAAGGCCCCGGAGGCCGGCCTTTGAGCCGGTCTCCGGGGCGGCACGCACCGGGGCGGAGCGATCCGCAGTCCTAGCCGGAGAGCGCCTCGCCCAGGCGGCGGAGCGCTTCGCGGTGCCAGCGGAAGTAGGTGGCGCGCGAGACGTTAAGATGTTCCGCCACGCGCTCGTGCGAGCCCACGCGCTCCACGTAGTAGAGCTGAAGGAGGCGACGCACCGGGACGACGTCACCCCCCTCCTCCAGCTCCGGAGAGCGCAGCGCGTCCAGGAGCCAGGAGCGGATCCAAGCCGGGCCGACGGCGCGGCGGTGGCGTTCCGCCAGCGCCCGGCCCAGCTCGCCCGCGGCCAGCCGCTCCGGCTCCCGGAGCGCCAGCAGCGCCTCGCGCGCCGCCTCCGCCCAGCGCTCCGGAGGCAGGAGCGGCGCGGGCTGCCCGAGGATCGCCCCGAGCCAGCCGGCGAAGCCCCTCCGGCCCAGGTCGAGGCGCCAAGCGGGGTCGGCACCGCGAGGGCCCGGCTCCGGCTCGAAGCCCAGGGCGGCCAGGAGCGGTCTCCCCCCGGGCGCGCGCAGCCGGGAGAGCGCCGGCGCCGTCACCCGCACCTCGACCCGTGTATGGAAGCCACCGGCCAGCTGGCGGAGGAGGAGGCCGAGGGCTCCCACCGCCCCCTCCGGCTCCCAGGCGTCGGTCACCTCCAGGACGGCCGGGCGGCGCGGGCCGGGCAGCGCCACCAGGCAGCCGGCCGGCCGGCCGCGCGCGTCCCGCACCTGCAGGCAGCGCCGCGGCGGGCGGGTGAGGGGGCAGGCGCCGGGACAGGCTTCCTCCAGCACCCGCCAGCCGGCGGACCGCTCGGCGGCCGGATGGAGCGCCGGATACCAGGCCGCCTCCTCCGCCAGCTCGGCGGCCAGCGGCCAGGCCGTCTCCGAGCGCCCCTGCCGCCCCGCGAAGGCCGCCCGCTCCAGCGCGTGCGCGAGGAGTCGGCGCCGCCAACGCGCCTCCGCCCAGGGGCGCTGGCGCCGCACCAGGGCGCGCAGGCGCGCGCGCAGCGACTCCGGCAGGCGCAAGACGCCCCCCGGCGCCGGCAGCGCCACCGGCTCCAGCACCGGCCAGGCGGCCTCCGCCGCCGTCTCGCCCACCGCCGCGCGCAGGCTGGGACGGTCGAAGAAGGGCGGCAGCGAGGCGGCGGCCACCGCCTCGTCCAGCGCCGCACCCCCCGCCCGCCAAGCGGTGCGCTGTGTGCGCGGGTGGAGCCAGCGCTCCACGAGAAAGCCGTCCAGCTCCTCCTCGTCTCCCGCCTCCGCCGGCACCCCCCCGCGGCCGTCGCCGGCGGACCTCCCCGCGGCCAGGTGCTGGGCGAGGCGGACCAGGAGGCCGGGATGGCCGCCGCTGACCGCGCGGAGCGCCCGCGCCGCGGCGGGACCGCCCGCGCCCAGCCGCGCCAGGAGGAGCGCCGCCTCCTCCTCGTCCAGCGGCTCGAGGCGCAGCTCGCGCAGGGTGAGGAACCAGCCGGCGCGCCCCGGCCAGAGCTCGGCGGGCGGCCGGCGACCGGCGAGCACGGCGCAGGTCCCCGGCCCCAGCCGCTCCAGGAAGCGC
>JAIMAT010000139.1 GCA_023511835.1 Bacillota bacterium
GGGGCCGGCCCGCCCGGGACCGGCCCCGCCGCCCCCTGCCCGTCATTCGGCCTGGCGGATGGCCTCCACGGCCGCCGGGTTCTCCAGCGCGCTGGTGTCGCCCAGCTCCTGCCCCAGGCGGAGGCGCCGCACCAGGCGACGGAGGAGCTTGCCGTTGCGGGTGCGCGGGATCTCGCGGGTGAAGCGGACTTCCTCGGGGCGGAGCGGGCGGCCCAGCCGCGAAGCGACCCACTCCTTCAGCTCCTCCGCCAGCTCCGGCCCGGCCCGGTAGCCCGCGCGGAGGACGACGTAGCAGGCGGGCACCTCGCCCTTGACCGGGTGCGGCACGCCCACGGCCACCGCCTCGGCCACCGCGGGGTGGTCCACCAGCGCCGACTCGATCTCGGCCGGGCCGACGCGCTTGCCGCCCACCTTGAGGGTGTCGTCCGAACGGCCCTGGATGCTCCAGCTGCCGTCCGCCTCGATCACCGCCAGGTCGCCGTGCGCCCAGAGCCCGGGCCAGCGCGACCAGTAGGTCTCCAGGTAGCGCTCCGGGTCGCCCCAGAAGCCGCGCGCCTGACCCACCCAGGGCGCGCGCAGGACCAGCTCGCCCGGCTCGCCGCGCAGCGGGCGCCCTTGCTCGTCCACCACGTCGGCCACCACGCCGGGGAGGGGGCCGCGGAAGGCGCAGGGCTTGACCGGCTCGGCCAGGAAGCAGCCCAGGATCCCCCCGGAGATCTCGGTGCCTCCCGAGTAGTTGAGGATGGGCAGCCGCCCGCCTCCCACCACCTCGAAGAGCCAGCGCCAAGGCTCCGGGTTCCACGGCTCGCCGGTGGAGCCGAAGGCGCGCAGGCTGGAGAGGTCGTGCCCGCGCGCCCAGCCGTCGCCGGCGGCCATCAGCGCCCGCACCGCCGTCGGCGAGAGGCCCAGGTGGGTGAGCCGGTGGCGCTCCACGAGGCGCCAGAGCCGGTCCGGGGCGGGGTGGTCGGGGACGCCCTCGTACAGAAAGACGGCCGCCCCGCGCATCAGCCCCCCGTACACCTCCCAGGGCCCCATCATCCAGCCCATGTCGGTCACCCAGCCCAGGCGCTCGCCGGGCTGGAGGTCGAAGGCCAGCGCCAGGTCGGCGGCCGCCTTGAGCGGGAAGCCGGCGTGGACGTGGAGGACGCCCTTGGGACGGCCGGTGGTGCCGGACGTGTAGAGGATCATGAGCAGCGCCGAGGCCTCCAGCTCCTCGCCCCGGAGCGGTCGGCCGCCCTCCCCGCCCAGGGCCAGCACCTCCTCCCAGGCCAGGTCGCGCCCCGGCTGCCAGGGCACCTCGCCGCCCAGGCGGCGGACGACCACCACCCGCTCCACGGACGGCGCCTCCGCCACCGCGGCGTCCGCCTCGCGCTTCATGTCCACGGGCCGGCCGCGCCGCAGGAAGCCGTCGGCCGTCAGGAGCAGACGCGCGCCGGCGTCGCGCAGGCGCGCAGCCACCGCCGGCCCGGCGAAGCCGGAGAAGGCGGGGACGAAGACGGCCCCCAGCTTGGCCAGCGCCAGGAGGGTGACGGCCGTCTCGGGAAGCATGGGCAGGTAGACGCCGACGCGGTCGCCGCGGCCAATGCCCAGGCGGCCGAGCCCGCGCGCCAGGCGGTCGCACTCCTCGCGCAGCCGGGCGAAGGTGAGGCTGCGCGTGGCGCCGTCGTCGCCTTCCCAGAGGATCGCCGTCCGCTCCGGCGACGCCTCCGCCCAGCGGTCGAGGCAGCTGTCGGCCACGTTGAGCCGCCCGCCCACGAACCACTCTGGCCAGGCCGGCCCGCGCGAGAGGTCGAGGACGCGCTCGTACGGCCGCCGCCAGACCACCCCCAGCTCCCGCTCCACGGCCGCCCAGAACCACTCCGGCTCCTCGGCCGCACGGCGCAGCAGCGCCTCCAGCTCCCCGAGGCCGTGGCGCCGGAGGAAGCGGCGGAGAAAGGTCCGCTCCGCTTCCTCGGGCGCCGGACGCCAGGCGATCCCGCCGCTCGCCGGCCCTGCCACATCTCCCACCTCCCGCCCGCCCCCGGGCACCGCCGCCGCTACCCGGCCGGGAGCGGCGGCACGTAGGGCAGCGTCCGCGCGAAGAGCCACATCAGAAAGAGCACCACCGGCAGGTGGACCAGGAGCTGCAGCACCGAGTAGCCCACCAGCTCGCGCGCGCGCACGTTGAGCAGGCCCAGCAGCGGCAGCATCCAGAAGGGATTGACCAGGTTGGGCAGCGCCTCGGCGGCGTTGTAGATCTGGACCACCCAGCCCAGGTGGACGTGCAGGTCGCGCGCCGCCTGGAGCACGTAGGGCGCCTCGATGACCCACTTGGAGCCGCCCGACGGGACGAAGAGGCCCAGGATCGCCGAGTAGAGCGAGACCAGGACCGGATAGCTGCCGCGGCTCGAGACGTGGACGAAGAAGCGCGCCAGGTCGCCCGCGATGGGCGAGAGCGTGATCATGCCGAAGATGCCGGCGTAGAAGGGGAACTGGATGAGGACGCCGGCGGTCGCCGGCACCGCCTCCGCCACCGCGCGCACGAAGGCCCGCGGCCGCCAGTGGAGCAGCATGCCCACCATGAGGAAGAGCAGGTTGTAGGTGTTCAGGTCGAGGGCGGCCAGGGGGCCCTTGGCCGCCAGCACCTGGCCCAAGTAGGCCAGGCCCAGGAGCGCCACCAGCACCGTCAGCAGCGGGCTGTACTCCGGCCACTCGCCCGGCGTCCGGCGCGGCTCCAGGCGCGTCTCGGGCAGCCCCGCCGGCACGCCGTAGGCCTCCGCCGTCCTGGCGCTGGCGGCCGGCGCCGAGAGCCAGGCGACCAGCACCGAGAGGAACAGGAGGATGGCGGCCGTGGCCAGGCTCTGCCAGGTGAAGATGGTCTGGCCCAGCGGGATGACGCCGCTGATCTTGAGCAGCGCCGGCGGGATGGAGCCCGGGGTGGCCATCATCAGCGCGGCCGAGCTGGAGAGCCCCAGCGCCCAGATGCTGCCCAGACCCAGGTAGGCGGCCGCGCCGGCGGCCCGGTAGTTGAGGCCCCGCACCCGCTGCGCCAGCTCGCGCACCAGCAGCCCCGAGAAAATGAGGCTGAAGCCCCAGCTGATCAGCGAGGTGAAGGCGGCGAAGAAGGCGACGAAGGC
>JAIMAT010000140.1 GCA_023511835.1 Bacillota bacterium
GCCGCCCGCCGAGGCTTGCGCCGGCGCCCGGCCGGAGGTGCAGGGTCGCCCGGCCCCAGGCCCAGAGGTTGACCCCCAGCAGGTAAAAGAGGAGGAGCCGGGAGATCACGCCGGCCCTCCGTCCGTCCCGGGCGCCGGGTCGTCGCCCGCGCCCGCGACGAGGCGGGCGACGGCCGCCGGCGCCTTCAGCCCGCTGCCCGTGAGGACGGCCACCGCCGGCTCGCCCGCGGGCAGCCGCCCCTCGCGCCGCAGGCGGAACGCGCCGGCCAGCGCCACCGCCCCCGTCGGCTCCACCAGCAGCCCCTGCCCCGCCAGGCGGCGCAGGGCCAGGGCGATCTCCCCGTCCGTCACCTGGACCGCGCCGCCGCCGCTCCGGCGCAGGTGCGCCAGCACCTCGCGGCCGCGGACGGGATGCGCGCCGGCGATCCCCTCCGCCGCCGTGGGGCGGCGGGCCGCGGCCAGGAGGCGGGGGGAGGGCTCGGGCAAGCCTTCCTCCAGCGCCAGGGCGAGGGGGGCGTCGCCCTCGGCCTGGACCGCCCAGATGGCGGGTGGCGCCGCCCACCCGGCGGCCGCCGGCGCCCCCCCGCCGGGAGGCGCGAGCCGCTCCCAGGCGCGACCCAGCGCCAGCACCAGGCTTCCGTGCCCGGCCGGCACCAGCGCGTGCCAGCGCCCGCCCGGCGCCACCAGCGAGGCGACCTCCGCCGCCAGCTCGTAGCCCAGCGTCTCCAGGCCCGCCAGAAAGGCCGGGTGCCAGTTGTGGCTGGCGTAGAAACCGGGGGCTTCCTCCGCCTGGGCGGCCTGCCGCGCCGCCGCGCGCCCGCCCTCGACGGCGTGGGCGACGGCGCCGAAGAGGCGGAGCTGGGCGCGCTTCCCCTCGGAGCTGCCGGCGGGGACGAAGACGTGACAGCCCAGGCCTGCGCGCGCGGCGTAGGCGGCCAGCGCCACGCCGGCGTTGCCCGAGGAGTCGTCGCGCACCTCGCGCACGCCCTGCGCCTTCAGGTAGCTGACCAGAAAGGCGGCGCCCCGGTCCTTGAAGGAGCCGGTGGGCTGGAGGAAGTCCAGCTTCAGCCAGAGGCCGTCCTCCTCCGGGGCGGCCTCCCCCTCCGCCGCCAGCGGGACGAGCGGCGTGCCACCCTCGCCCAGTGTCACCCGCGCCGCGGCCGGCACGCGCGGCAGGAGCGGCTCCCAGCGCCAGATGCTCGCCTCCCACGGCCAGCGGGCGGCGGCGTAGGGCGGGGGTTCCAGCCGGAGCGACGGCGGCCCCGCCTCCGGCTCGAACTCCAGCAGCCCGCCGCACGCCGGGCAGCGCCAGGCCGGCCCCGCGGGCCTGGCGCCGCAGGCGGCGCAGCGCAGCCCGGCCAGCTCGGGCCCGGGCGTCATGCCGCCCCGCCGCCCTCCAGGAGGAGCAGGCGGCGCTTCATCGCCTCGCCACCGGCGTAGCCGCCCAGGCCATGGGCGGCCACCACGCGGTGGCAGGGGACGACCACGGGCACCGGGTTGGCGCCCACGGCCGCCCCCACCGCGCGCGCCGCGCCCGGACGGTCCAGGCGGAGCGCCAGCTCGCCGTAGGAGAGGCGCTCGCCCCAGCCGAGCCGGAGCAGCTCGCGCCAGACCGCCAGCTGGAAGGGCGTCCCGCGCAGGTCCAGGGGCAGGTCGAAGCGGTGCGACCGGCCCGCCAGGTAGGCCTCCAGCTGGCCGGCGACGTCGCCCGGCGGCTCCGCGGGTGCGGCGGCGCCCTCCCCCGGGCGGAAGTGACGCGACAGCCAGGCGGCCGGGGGCGCCTCGCCCCCGTCAGGGCCGGGCAGACCCAGCCAGGCGATGCCGCGCGCCGTCCAACCCAGCCGGAAGAGCCCCCAGGAAGTGGGTAGCGGAGCCAGGCGGAGCCGCGGGAGGCTTCCCACCCCCGCGGGCGCCCCCTTTTCTCGAGAGCCGGTCATCCTTCGTCCTCCGCCCCCTCGGCCAGGAGTATAAGGGAGGCGGGCCGGCAGCGGGCGGCGGAGCGACGTCCGGGCCGCGGCCGCCCAGGGGCCCGGCGGTGTCGCGCCGAATCCCTCCTCCAGACAGCCGGGCGAGCCGGCGCGAGAGCTCGCCGGCGGCGGAGGTGGAGCGGCATGTTCCGGAAGATCCTGGTCGCCGTGGACGGCTCCGAGAGCGCGCAGCGGGCGGTGGCGGCCGCGGCCGAGCTGGCGGCCTCGCTCCCCGGGGCCGAGGTGGCGCTTCTGACGGTCAGCGAGCCGGTACCGCTCTTCGTGGTCGACGAGCTGCGGGCCAACGGCCTGGACCCGGCGGTCCTGCAGGAGCGGCACGCCGAGGAGCTGCTGGAGGCCGCCGCAGGCCCCCTACGGGAGCGCGGCCTCGACTACGTGCCGCTGACGGCGGTGGGAGACCCGGCCGGCGAGATCTGCCGCGCGGCCCAGGAGGGCGGCTATGACCTGATCGTCATGGGCCGCCGCGGCCTCGGGCCCTTCCAGGAGATGCTGGCCGGCAGCGTCTCCAACAAGGTGGTCCACCGCGCCCGGCGCGCCGTCCTCATCGTCCAGTGAGGCCGGCTCCGGACGCGCGCCGAGAGGGAGGCGGGAGCATGGCGACGGTGCGGGATCCGGTCTGCGGCATGGAGTTCGAGGAGGAGACGGCGCTGGAGATGGGGGCCGAGGTGCTGGACTTCCAGGGAACCCGGCTCTACTTCTGCTCGCGCGCCTGCCGGCGAGCCTTCGAGGCCGATCCGGCGGCCTACCCGGGCGGCGGGCCGCGGCCCGATCCGCACGCGGCCCCGGGGGGCTGAGCGGCGGCGGGACGCGGGGCGGGGAGGGGGGGGGGGAGGCGCCGCCTCCCCCGCCCGCCGGCCTCTCAGGCGACGTAGCCGCGCGCCTCGAGGACGCGCTCGGCGATCTGGCGGCGGAGGCCGACCTCGTCCAGGGGCTCGCGCGCGGTGAGGCGGTCCACCACGGCCATGCGCAGGCGCAGCTCGTCGCCCTGGTAGAGGCGGGCCAGCACCCGGCCGGCCAGCCGGCGGACGCACCGTGCGGCGCGGTCCACCGTCAGGCGGGCGACGGCCTCGGCGAGCGGGTCG
>JAIMAT010000141.1 GCA_023511835.1 Bacillota bacterium
CGGGCCGGCCCCCGCCCGGGAGGGGATGGCGGCAGGGGTGTGGAACGGGCGCCCGGAGGCGAAACGAGCTTGGAACCGGGGTCGGGAGCCGGCACGGGCGCGGGGGCCTGGAGCGGGCCGGACCTCGCCGGGCGGCGGCGCCGGCGGTGGCGGGCGCTGGCGGCGGGGCTGGCGGCGGTGCTCCTCGTCGCCGGGATGGCGGCGGTGGCCGGTCGGCTCGCGCGGAGGGCGGCCGACTGGCCGCTCGAGGGCCGGATCCGGGTCGGGGCTTCCTGGCGGAGGAGCCTCCGCTTCGCGCTGGGCGACTTCCGCGTCGACTGGGACGGGCGGACAGGAAGCCTCGCCGTCTGGAACCGGCGAATGCCGGGCCACCTGGTCTGGGCGACGCCGCCCGGGCAGGCCTTCTTCTTCGGCGCGGCGGGGACGATGCGCTCGCGCGACACCATCGGCTACCTCACCCTCTGGCGGCGGACGCTGGCCGTCTACGGCGAGCAGACGGTGGACGGGATCGCGGCCGGCAGCGGGCAGCTCCGCTTCACGGGCGAGCTGCGCTCCGTCGACGGCAGCGCCGTCCGCTACACCTTCACGCTGCGGGCGGCGGCGCCGGACCGGCTGGAGTACGAGGGGCGGGTGGGGCCGGCGGCGGCGGGCGCGCCGCCCGTCACCCGCCTCTACCTCGACTGGAAGGCGCTTCCTGGGGAACGCTTCTACGGCTTCGGGGTGCAGTACTCGGTGCTGGACATGCGCGGCCGGGTGGTGCCGATCCTGGTGCAGGAGCACGGCATCGGGCGCGGGATGCAGCCGCTGACGCTGCTGGCCGACCTGACGCACGGGGCGGGCGGGAGCTGGTGGAACACCTACGCGCCGGTGCCGTACTTCCTGTCGAGCGCCATGCAGTCCATGTTCAGCGCCAACGGCCAGTTCCAGCGCTTCAACCTGACGGAGCCGGGGCTGGGCCAGCTGGAGGTGGAGGCCCCGGCCATCCGCGGCGCCATCTTCGCCGGGAGGACGCCGGCGGAGCTGCTGCGGGCGTACACGGCGGTGGCGGGGCGGATGCGGCCGCTGCCGGCGTGGACGCAAGAGGGCTTCCTCTTCGGGGCGGAGGGCGGGACGGCCGCGGTGCGCGCGCGGCTGGAACGGCTGCTGGCGGCAGGGGTGCCGGTGACGGGCCTCTGGCTGCAGGACTGGGTGGGGCAGCGGACGACCAGCTTCGGGCAGCAGCTGGTCTGGAACTGGCGGCTGGACGCGCGGCAGTACCCGGGCTGGGCGGCCTTCGTCCGCGAGCTGCGGGCGAAGGGGATCCGGGTGCTGGGGTACGTCAACCCCTTCCTCGTACCGGCGGGAAGAGGCGGCCTCTACCGCGAGGCGGCGGCGCGCGGCTACTTCGTCCGCGGGGCGGACGGCCGGCCGCTCCTCTTCCCGTACCCGGGCTTCCGCGCCGCGCTGATCGACCTGACCAACCCGGCGGCGCGCGCCTGGCTGGAGCGGGTGATGGTGCGGGAGCTCGTGGGGAACGGCTTCTCGGGCTGGATGGCGGACTTCGGCGAGGAGCTGCCGCTGGACGCCCGCCTGGCCGACGGCCGGACGGGCGCGACGCTGCACAACCTCTACCCGGTGCTCTGGGCGCAGCTCAACCGCCAGGTGCTGGAGCGGGCGGGGCTGGCGGGGGAGGGGCTGGTCTTTCTCCGCTCGGGCTTCACGACGAGCCCGGGCGTGGCGCCGGACTTCTGGCTGGGCGACCAGCTGCAGAGCTGGGACGGAGAGAACGGCCTCGCCTCGGCGGTGAAGGCGCTGGTCAGCGCCGGCCTCTCGGGCTTCGCGCTGGAGAGCTCGGACATCGGCGGCTACACGGCCATCACGCAGTTCTCCTTCCGCTACGCACGCGACGAGGAGCTGTTGATGCGCTGGATGGAGTTCGACGCCTTCACCACGCTCTTCCGCAGCCATGAGGGGAACCAGCCGGCCCGCTCGGCGCAGGTGGACTCGAGCCCACGGCTGGTGGCGCAGCTCCGCCGCTTCGCCATCCTCTTCCGCGACCTGGCCCCCTACCGGGAGGCGCTGATGCAGGAAGCGGCCTCCACCGGCGCCCCGGTCGACCGCGCGCTCTTCTTCGACGACCCGGAGGACCCCGTCGCCTACCAGGTGGCCGACCGGGAGTTCCTGCTCGGGCCGGACGTGCTGGTGGCGCCGGTGACGGCGCCGGGCACGGAGCGCCTCCGCGTCTACCTGCCCCGCGGCCGCTGGGTGCACGTCTGGAGCGGGCGGGTGTATGACGCGGCGGGCGCGAGCACCGGCGGCGGCACCGCCGCGGGCGCAGGCGACGGCGGCGGCGCGGTCGGGCGCTGGGTGACGGTGGCGACGCCGGTGGGGCAGCCGGCCGTCTTCTACCGGCAGGGGGCAGCGGTGGCTTCGCTCTTCCGGAAGGCGCTGGCGGAGACGGGCGCGGCGACGGCGGGGACGGCGGGCGCGGCCGTTCGAGCGGGCGGCGCGGCGCGGCCCGTCTTTCACTTGGTGGCGCAAAGGTGAAGAGGTTCCGCCGGTTGCTCGGCGGTGGCGCACTTTCTCGTCTTCCGGATGGAGAGCGTGGTCGCGTTCGTAGATGGGGCGCGCTTCCGTTGCCGAAATGCGTCACCGGGCAAGCGCATTGCGGTTTGGGATGGCTTTACTATCCGGGCGCCGGAAAGCGGCTCCCCGCCTTTTCATCCTCCGGCAGGGAGAGGGCGACGCAGGCCCCGACCGGCGGCGGGCGGCCCGCCCGCGGGATGCCCGCGCGCGGGCCGCACCGCCTTGGATCCTAGAAGCGGATGGCCTTGAAGCGGCTTGCCTGCTCGGTGATGGCGCGCTCGGTGGCGAGGCGCTCGATGGAGGAGGCGCCGAAGAAGCCGGCGACGCCCCGGGTGTGCTGGAGCACGTACTGCGCGTCCTCCGGTTCGGCGATGGG
>JAIMAT010000142.1 GCA_023511835.1 Bacillota bacterium
TTCCCAGCCAATTCACTTGCTTCGCGCAGATTCGCTATCAGCACACACCCGCTGCCTGCGAAGTCACACTGCACGACGACCAGCGGCTAACCGTGCGGTTTCAGGAACCACAATTCGGCGTGGCACCGGGTCAGGCGGTGGTGTTGTACGCCGAAGATCGGGTGCTGGGCGGGGGATGGATTGCCCGGGGCTTGCCCTGTGCTCGCTGAAAAGACCGTGCGCATCGGCGGCAGCGGTGATGCGCTCCAGCACCGACGGCAACGGCGGGTGAAACACGACCACCTCACCACGCCGCGGGCCGCGGAACAGGTAGCGTTCCTCACTGTCAAGATGCACAAACGGGAGCAGCCGCGCCACGGGTGCGAGGTTCACGCGCTGGTACAAGAGCTTGTTCACCAGCACGTACTGACCCGTCGCATAGGTGGGGTCCATGCTCGACCCCTCGACCCGAAAGTTCTGCACAACCCCCCGCACGGCCATGAAGATGAGCAGGGCGAGGATCAAGGTCTCCACCAACTCCCGCGCTAGCAAGAGATTCGAGCGGCGCTTGTGCGCGGCGATAACCGGGGCAGCTTCGCGGTCAGCGGCATCCCAGGCATCGATGAAGATCTGTTCACCACGGTCCGCGCGGTCACCCAAGCGATCGTCCCAATTCGCGCCTGTTGGCGTGCTGGTGGCCTCTGGTGAGGGGGCCAGCCACGGGGCACGCGCCTCGGGACGGGTGCCGTTGGCTTCAGGTACAGGTGGCAGATCATGGCGGGGAATGCGCCGGGTTGGTTGCTCCTCGCTTCCGGCTACCGGCCAGCGGCGCGGGATGGGCACCGTGGGGCGCTGGCTGCGTTCCACCGTCTCCTGGTCCGGGTTGGTGGGGGGGCGCTGGTGGCGGGGGGGGCGGGGCTGGGCGCGGGGGGGGGGGGGCCGGGCGGGGCGGGTGGGGCGGGGGGGTCCGCCGGCGGCCCCGGCGCCGGTGGCCGCCTGGGCGGACGAGGCGACGCCCTCGCCGGCCTCCGTGGCCATCCGCGTCCTCCTGCGCCTCGGCGCCTACACCGGCGAGGAAGGCTTCCGGCAGGTGGCGGAGGCGGCGCTGGAGCTCTACCGCCCGGTGATGGAGCAGCTCCCCCAGGCGACGGCCGGTCTCTGGAGCGCCCTCCTGGCGGCGGAGGACGGTCCCCCGGAGGTGACGCTCCTCCTCCCCGCGGAGGACTCCCCCGGCGCGGCCGAGGCCGTCGCCGACGAATGGCTGCGGCGGCTCCAGCGGCGCTACCTGCCTGACCTGGTGCTGGAGCGCGCGCGGGAGGGCGAGCCGGACGTCCCCCTGGCCCGCGGGCGCAGGGCCGGCGACGGCAGGGTGACCGCCTACGTCTGCCGGGGCCACGCCTGCCTGCCGCCCGCCGTCCGCTGGAGCGAGGTGGAGCGCCGCCTGGCCGGCGGGGGCGAGGGGGGACCGACCTGAGCGCCGGTGGCGCGAAGCCGGCCGGGAGGGAGGAGACGGACCGTCTACCTGGATCACCTGGTTCACGCCGTGGGGGAGCTGGAGGAGGCGCGGGAGGAGGCGGCGCGGTTCGGGCTCCGCTTCCTCCCGGGGGGCCGGCACCCCGCCTACGGCACGCGGAACGCGCTCTGCTACACGGCCGGCCTGGCTTACTGGGAGCTCCTGGCCTTCGAGCGCCGGCCCGGGCGGGCACCGGCCTCCGGCGCGGCCTTCGTGGACGAGGCCTGGGCGCGGCTCGAGCGCCAGGGGCCAGGGCTGGCGACGCTGGCGCTGGGGTGCGACGACCTCGACGCGCAGGTGGGGCGCCTGCGCGCGGCCGGCCTGGCGGTAGGCGAGCCGCGGCCGGGCGAGCGGGTGACGCCGCAGGGGCCGGTGCTGCGCTGGCGGACGGCCGAACTGGGGGCGTGGCCGGCGGAGGCGGGGCCGCGGCCCTTCCTCATCCAGCACGAGGGGGAGGCGGCGGAGCGGAGGCGGCTCTTGGAGAGGCTGGGCTTCCTCGGGCCGGGGGGCGAGGGCGGCTTCGTGCTGGCCGAGCTGGTCTGGCCGGTGCCCCACGCGGAGGTGGCGGCGAGGCTGTACGAGCGCCTTCTGGGCGCGGGGGCGCGGGAGGAGGCCGGCTCACGCCCGGCCTTCCGCCTGGGGCGCTGCCTGCTCCGCCTGGTGCCGGGGCCGGCTTCGGCGGCGGTCCGGCTGGAGCCTCCTCTGCGCGGCGCGTGGCAGGGGGTCCGTCTGGAGGAAGCGTGACCGGGGAGCGTGGGAGGTGCAGTGGCGGTGGCTGGTGGCGCCGGCGCGGCCGAGCTCGGTGCCGCCAGCCTCCACGTCTATCCCCGCGGGTGGGCGGTCCGCCCCCTGGGCGCCGGCCCCAGGCAGGCCCGCCCTCAGCACCGGCATGACCGCCCCGGTCCCCGCATAGGAAGAGAGGCAAGCCGCCGCGACCGGCGGGGCAGGCTCGGGAGGCGCCCGCACGGGCGGCGGAGTCCGGAGGGGGTGTCCGGCATGGCCGGCGGAGCAAGGCGTCCACCCGGCGGCGGGGCGGTGGCGGCGGGCGGTCTGCCGCTCCCGGGCGGGGAGCGGGCGGGGGCGCTGGTGGAGTTCGGCATGCGCCTGGCCGACTGGGCCGAGCGCTGGTTCCCCGACGCGCTGGTCTTCGCCCTGGCGGCCATCGTGGTCGTCTTCGCGGCGGGGCTGGCGGTGGGCAGCACCCCGGCGGAGCTGGTCAAGGACTTCGGCGACGGCTTCTGGGGCCTCATCCCTTTCACCATGCAGATGACCATGATCATCGTCGGCGGCTACGTGGTGGCCAGCTCGCCGCCGGTCCGCCGGCTGATCGCCTGGCTGGCGGAGCTGCCGAAGCGGCCCCGCGGCGCCGTGGCCTTCGTCGCCTTCTTCGCCGCCTTCACCTCGCTGATCAGCTGGGGCTTCAGCCTCATTTTCTCGGGGCTGCTGGT
>JAIMAT010000143.1 GCA_023511835.1 Bacillota bacterium
CCGCGAGCGGTCGAAGACGCGCATGGCCAGGAGGAAGCCCTCCCCCTCCTCCCCCAGCCGCTGCGCCGCCGGCACCTGGACGCCGTCGAGGTAGAGGGGCGCGGCGGGGGCGGCCCGCTGGCCCATCTTGGGGAGCGGCGGCCCCACCTCGAGCCCCGGCGTCCCCCGCTCCACCACGAAGGCGCTCAGCCCGCGCCGGCCGGCGGCGGGGTCGGTCTTGGCGAAGACGACGAAGAAGCTCGCCTCGGTGGCGTTGGAGATCCAGATCTTGCTCCCGGAGAGGAGGTAGCGGTCGCCCCGCCGCACCGCCCGGCTCCGGATGCCGGCCACGTCCGAGCCGGCCTCGGGCTCGGTGAGGGCGTAGGCGCCCAGCTCCCCGGCCGCCAGGCGGCCGACGTAGGTGCGCCGCAGCTCCTCCTCCGCCCCCACCAGGAAGGCGTCGGCCACCAGGTGGTTGAGCAGGAGGGCCGCCGTCACGCCGGCGCAGGCCCAGGCCATCTGCTCCGCCGCCAGCACCAGCTCCAGCCGCCCCAGCCCCAGCCCGCCGTACGCCTCGGGCATGGCCAGGGCGGTCAGCCCCAGCTCCCGGGCGCGCGCGAAGAGCTCCCGCGGGAAGCGCGCCTCCCGGTCGAGCCGCGCCGCCTCGGGCAGGATCTCCCGCCGGGCGAAGGCCGCCGCCATCTCGGCCAGCGCCCGCTGCTCCCCGCTCAGCGCGAAGTCCACGCCGCCACCGCCTCCCTCCCGGGCCGGCGCGCAGGGCCGAGCCCGCCCCCCCGCCGGGCGCCGGCTCAGACCGCCGCGCCGCCCAGGTGGTCCCGGAAGCGCTCGCGCAGCGCCCGCTTCAGGAACTTGCCCGTGGAGGTGCGGGGGATCTCCTCCAGGAAGACCACGTCGTCCGGCAGCCACCACCTGGCGAACTTGGGCCGCAGGAAGTCGAGCAGCTCCTCCCGGGTGACGGAGTGCCCCTCTTTCAGCACCACGCAGGCCAGCGGCCGCTCCTGCCACTTCGGGTGCGGCACCGCCACCACCGCCGCCTCGGCCACCGCCGGGTGGGCCATCAGCTCGTTCTCCAGCGCCACCGAGCTGATCCATTCGCCGCCCGACTTGACCAGGTCCTTGTCGCGGTCCTGGATCTCCATGTAGACGTCGGCATCGACGGCGACGATGTCGCCCGTGCGCAGCCAGCCGTCCGCGGTCCAGCGCTCGGCCGCCTCCGGCGCGTTGTAGTAGGCGGTGGCGATCCACGGCCCGCGGATCTCCAGCTCGCCCATGCTCTCGCCGTCCATGGGGACGAGGCCCCGGTCGTTCCGCGCCCGGATCTCCACGAAGGGAACCGGACGTCCCTGCTTGGCCCGCTTTTCGTAGCGCTCCTCCTCCGGTCCGGCCTCCAGCTCGGCGGTGAGGCGCGAGACGGTGCCGATGGGCGTCGTCTCCGTCATGCCCCAGGCGTGGAGGACGTCCAGGCCGTGGCGCTCCTGGAAACCCTGGATCAGGCCACGCGGCGCGGCCGCGCCGCCGACGACGATCTCCCGGAGGCTGGAGAGGTCATAGGCGCCGGGATTCCGGTCCAGCTCCCGCAGGACCCCCAGCCAGACCGTGGGCACGCCCGCCGTCAGGGTGACCCGCTCGCGGACGAAGTCCTCCAGCAGGCTGGCCGGGTCCAGGTGCGGCCCCGGCAGCACCTGCTTGGCCCCCACCAGCACGGCGGTGAAGGGGAGGCCCCAGCCGTTGGCGTGGAACATGGGCACCACCGGCAGGACCACGTCGGCCTCGCCCATGCCGATGGCGTCGGGCAGCGCGCTGACCAGCGAATGGAGAACCAGCGCCCGGTGGGAGTAGACGACGCCCTTGGGACGGCCGGTGGTGCCGGAGGTGTGGCACATGGCCGCCGCCTCGTTCTCGTCCAGCGCGGGCTCCGCATAGCGCCCCGGGTCGGCGCCCGCCAGGAGCTCCTCGTACTCCAGCGCCTCCGGCGGCAGCGCGGCGTCGCCCGCGCCCGCGACCACCACCCGCTCCACCCGTGCCCGCTCGCGGAGCTGCTCGTAGAGCGGCAGCAGCGAGCGGTCCACCAGCAGCACCCGGTCCCCGGCGTGGCCGATGATGTAGGCCAGCTCGTCGGGGTGGAGGCGGAGGTTGAGCGTGTGCAGGACGGCGCCCGCCCCCGGCACGCCGAAGTAGGCCTCCAGGTGCTCGTGCTGGTTCCAGAGCAGGGTGGCCACGCGGTCGCCGCGCTCCACGCCCAGCGCCTGGAGGACGACGGCCAGCCGCTTGGCGCGCTGGATGAAGTCGGCGTAGGTGTAGCGGTGGAAGCTCCGGTCGGGCCGCCGCGTGACGATCTCCTTCCTCCCGAAGAGCAGCTCCGCCCGCCGCAGCATGGCCGGCAGCGTCAGCGGGTACTCCATCATCAGCCCGCGCACGGGTCCCGTCCCCCCTCCCCACGGCCGGCGCCGGCCGGACCGCACCGGAGCCCGCGGCCCCGCCCGTCCCTTTCGCCCGGCGCACGGCCTTTTTGCACCCGTGGGTGCCTCGGACTTCGCCGGCCGGCGGGCGCTCCCTGCCCCGGCAGGGGCCGCCCCATCCTGGATCGCCTCAGTGCTCGCGGGCGCCCTGGCGGCGGGCCGCGATGGCGCGGATGAAGGCGAGCAGCGCGTCGAAGTAGTGCGCCTCGTCGTCCCAGTGGCTCAGGTGGCTTCCTTCGGGGCAGACGACCACGCGGGCGTCGGGGATGCGGCGCCCCATCTCCTCGATGTCCTCCACCGCCATGGTGTCGTGGCGGCCCACCAGGAGGAGCGTGGGCACGCCGATGCGGTGGAGGTCGTCC
>JAIMAT010000144.1 GCA_023511835.1 Bacillota bacterium
GCCGCGGGCGCCACCTGGGTCTCGGTCCACCACGGCGGGGGCGTGGGCATCGGCTACGCGCTCCACGCGGGCATGGTGGTGGTCTGCGACGGGACGGAGGAGGCGGACGAACGGCTGCGCCGGGTGCTGACCACCGACCCGGGGCTGGGCGTGGTGCGCCACGCCGACGCCGGCTACGAGCGGGCGCTGGAGGTGGCGCGCGAGCGGGGCGTCCGGCTGCCCATGGAGGAGTGGCGGGCGCGCGCCCGGACGGCCGCGGAGGAGGAGCGGTGAGCCGCCCGTCCGCGGCTGCCGGGGGCGGGGGCGGCGGGGCGCCGTGATCGACCTGCTCATCCACGATGCGGCCGAGGTGGTGACGCTCTCCGCCGCCGCGGTGGCGGAGGAGGCGGGCGCGGCCGCCTCCGCGCTCCCCCGCCGGGGGCCGGGGCAGGGGGCTCTGGGCCGGGTGCGGCAGGGCTTCGTGGCCGTCCGGGGAGGCCGCATCCTGGGTGCCGGGCCGATGCGGAGCCTGCCCAGGGAGTGGCGGCGCGCGCGCGAGGAGGTGGACGCGCGTGGCCGGGCCGTGCTGCCCGGCTTCGTCGACCCGCACACGCACGTCGTCTATGCGGGCGACCGCATGGAGGAGTACGTGCTGCGGGTGGGGGGCGCTTCCTACGAGGAGCTGGCGCGGCGGGGCGGCGGCATCCTGGCCACGGTGGAGGCGACGCGCCGGGCGAGCGCGGACGAGCTGGCGGAGGCTGCACGGCCGCGTCTCGGGCGGATGCTGGCCGCCGGCACGACCACGGCCGAGGTGAAGTCCGGCTACGGCCTGCGCCTGGAGGACGAGCGGAAGATCCTGGAGACGGTCCGCCGCCTGGGCCGCGAGCAGCCGGTGGAGCTGGTGCCCACCTTCCTGGGCGCGCACGAGCTGCCGCCGGAGTGGCGGGGGCGGCCGGGCGGCGAGGAGGCCTACGCCGCCGAGGTGGCGGGGCCCATGCTGGAGGCGGTGGTCCGCGAGGGGCTGGCGCGCTCGGTGGACGTCTTCCTCGAGCGGGGCGTCTTCGGGCGCGCCTCGGCGCGCCGCGTGCTGGAGGCGGGGCGGGCGGCGGGGCTGCTCTTGCGGCTCCACGCCGACCAGCTGAGCGGCGAGATGGGCGGCGCCGAGCTGGCGGCGGAGCTGCGCGTGCGCGCCGCCGACCACCTGGAGCACGCCTCGCGGGCCGGCCTGGAGGCCATGGCGGCGGCCGGCGTGGCGGCGGTGCTGCTGCCGGGGGCGACGCTCCTTCTCGGCTCGCCGCCGGCGCCGGCGCGCGCCATGGTGGAGCTGGGCGTGCCCGTGGCGCTGGGCACCGACTCCAATCCCGGTTCGAGCCCGCTGGAGTCGCAGGCGGTAGCCATGGGCCTGGCCTGCGCCCTGCTCCGCCTGACGCCGGCCGAGGCGCTGGTGGCCGCCACGCTCAACGCCGCCTGGGTGCTGGGCCTGGAGGGGCGCCTGGGCTCGCTGGAGCCGGGAAAGCAGGCGGACCTCCTCCTCCTGGAAGAGCCTACCTATCTGGCCGTCCCCTACCGGTTGGGCTCCAACCTGGTCCGCGCCGTATGGAAGGCCGGGCGCCGCGTCGCCTGAGCCGGGCGGCCGCGGCGCCGGGCACCGGCGGGCGCGGCGCCGCGCGGGCGACCGCCCGCGCCCCGGCCCGCCGGCGGCCTCAGGGGTCGAAGAGGACGGAGAGGCTGGCCAGGCACGGGTCGGCGTTGCGCGGCGTCAGCGGCGGCAGCCCGAAACGCTCCTGGATGGCGCGCAGGATGGACGTGTGGTCGAAGAGGTCATGCGCCACGCGGCCCGGCCGCGGGAGGCGCGGCGAGGCCACGATGGCGGGCACGCGGAAGCCGAGGCCGAACTCGTCCAGCTGCGGCGGCGGCACGTGGTCCCAGAAACCCCCGGCCTCGTCGTAACTGAGGACGAAGAGCGAGCGGGGCCAGGCGGGCGAGCGGCCGAGCGCCGCCAGCAGCGAGCCGACGAAGCGCATGCCCAGGCGCGGGTCCAGGGGCGGGTACTCGTTGTCCAGGAGGCCCGGGGCGACGAAGGCGACGGCGGGCAGCCGGCCCGCCCGCGCCTCGGCGTAGTAGCGGTGGAGCGGCACGATGCGCGAGCGCATGACCGGGTCGGCCATGATGCGCGGGTAGAAGAAGAGCGGGCAGAAGTAGAGCTGCTGCAGGAGCCGCTCCACGACGGGCACCGCCTCCGCCGCGACGGGCCCGTTCCCCTCCTCCCCGAGGTGGCGCGCGGCGGCCCGGGCCAGGTCGCTCTCCGCGCCCAGCAGGCGCTCCAGGAAGCCCAGGCCCGCCCCCGAGACGTAGAAGCGCCAGGAGAGGCCGGCGCGCTCGAGCTGGTCGAAGAGCGTCTCGGCCTGGAAGCTGGCGGGTGCGAAGCGGGGCGGGTCGTCGCGCAGGCCCTCCGAGGTGCCGCTCACCCAGTAGAGGCGGTTGGGCAGCGTCGGGCCCATGACCGAGGAGAAGTAGCGGTCGCAGAGCACGTTCTCCTCCGCCATGCGCCAGTAGCCGGGCAGGTCCCGGCGCGTGAAGTAGCCCATGGCCAGGCGGCCGTTGACCCGGACGAAGCCGTCCATGCGGCCCCCGTTCCA
>JAIMAT010000145.1 GCA_023511835.1 Bacillota bacterium
CGCCCTCCGGCGGGCCGGCTTCCGCGAGCTGCTGGTGGTGGACGACGGCTCCCGCGACGCCACCGCGGCGCGCGCCCGCGAGGCGGGGGCGCGCGTCCTGCGCCTGGCCCGGAACCGGGGCAAGGGAGCGGCGCTGACCGCCGGCCTCAAGGCCACCTCGGGCGATCCGATCCTTTTTCTGGATGCCGACCTGGGGGAGAGCGCGGCTGCCGCCGTCGCCCTGCTGGAGCCGCTGGCGGCGGGCCGGGCGGAGATGAGCGTCGCCGCCTTCCCCGGGCCGCCCCGCGGCGCGGGCCTGGGCTGGGTGGTGGGGCTCGCCCGCTGGGGAATCCGCCGCCTGACGGGCTGGAGCCCCCGCTTCCCGGTCTCCGGCCAGCGGGCGCTCCGGCGCTCGCTGGCCGTGCGGCTCACCCCTTTCGCGCCGGGCTTCGGGGTGGAGACGGTGATGACCGTCCGCGCCCTCTGGGCGGGCGCCCGCGTGGAGGAGGTGCCGGTGCCGCTGCGCCACCGGGCGACGGGCCGCGACCTGCGCGGCTGGCTCCACCGGGGCCGGCAATGGCGGGACATCGCCTGGGCGCTCCTCCGGCTGGCGCTGGAGGCGGCGGTACGGCAGAGGCCGGGGGAGGCGCGGAGCTGAGATGGGCGGGACGGCGCCCGGTCCGGCATGGCTGGCGGCGGCCGCGGCGGCGGCCGCCCTCCTGGAGGCCGCGGGCGCCTGGGCCTCCAGCCTGCTGATGGCGCGCCTCGGGCGGGTGCGCCGCAACTACCGCGGGCGAGCGGTGCCCACCAGCGCAGGCATCAGCTTCCTCCTGCCCGCCGGCCTGGCGGCGCTCCTGCTCCCCGCCGGCGCCGTCCGACGCGCCTGGCTGGCGGCGCTGGTGATGGCGGCGGTCGGCCTCTACGACGACACCCGCTCGCCGGGCGAGGCGCGCGGGCTCCGCGGGCACCTGCGCGAGCTGCTACGCGGGCGCCTCAGCGGCGGCGTGCTCAAGGCGGCGGCGGGGCTGGCGACGGCGGGCTGGGCCGCCTGGGATGCGGGCGGTGGCTGGCCCCTCTGGCTGGTGCGGACGCTGGTGATGGCGCTCTCCGCCAACGTCGTCAACGTCTTTGACCTGAGGCCCGGCCGCGCCGGCAAGTGGCTCCTGGCGGCGCTGCTCCTGCTGGAGCTGGCGGGGCTCCAGCCGGCCGCGGCGGCGGCCGGCTGGATGGGCGCGGCCGCCGTGGCCGCCTGGCTTTTTTTCGACCTGGGGGAGCGCGCGATGCTGGGCGACGCCGGGGCCAACGCGATGGGGATCTGGACGGGCGTCCTCTTCGCGCTGGGCGCCCCGCCCGGAGCGCTGCTCCTCGCCCTCGCCCTGCTGGCGGGCGTGCAGGTGGCGGCGGAAGTCACCTCCCTCTCGTTCTGGATCGAGCACTGGCGATTCCTGCGTTTTCTGGATCAACTCGGCAGGCGAACGTAAATTCGTCGCCGAAACTGCCCGCGGATCCCTCGGAGGAGGCGACCGCATGGAGAAAGAGCGCGCCCCGGTCAGCGCGGAAGAGATCACCGCCCTCGTCAAACAGCTTCCTTCGGTCATCGGTGCCCGCGTGGTGGTCAACGAGTGGGGCGGCATCGAGGAGATCCACGTCCTGGCCACCGACGAGCGCTCGCCCAAGGCGCTGGTCCGCGACGTGCAGAGCGCCCTGGCCGCCCGCTGGGGGCTGATGGTCGACTACCGCAAGGTGAGCGTCGCCCAGCAGGCGGTGCCGCGCGCCCCCTCCCGGGTGCGCCTGGCGGTCGTCTCGCTCCAGGCCACCACCGACCTGCTGCGCGACGTCATCCGCGTGGAGGTCAGCCTGGAGGAACAGGCGCCGGCCGCCACCCTCTGGCCGCTCGACCCCCCGGCCAAGCTGGCCGGCCCCTTCAAGGGCAGCGCCGAAGGCGCCCACTCCGGCCGCGGCATGCTCCGCGTGGCGGCCGAGGCGGCACTGGCGGCGCTCAACCAGGCGGTCGACCCGCAGGTCCGCTTCTTTCTGGAGGAGGCTGCCGAGACGGCCATCGCCGGCCGCCGGGTGATCCTGGTCTTGGTCATCCTGCGTACCAGCCGCAACGAAGAGCCGCTGGTCGGGTCGGCGCTCCTGGCCGCCGACCCGGTGCGGGCGGCGGTCAACGCCACGCTCTCGGCCTGCAACCGTCGCCTGGGCCGGGTCTACGCCGGCCGCTACCGCTCGCCCAACGCGCCCCACTACCACCCCGCCGAGGCCCGCGTGGAGCTCTCCCGTCGCCAGCTGCGCGAAAGCGCCGCCGGCCGCGCCGAGGAGCAGGCGCCGCCGTCCCCGCCGCCTCCGGCACCCGGCCCGACCGGTCCGGAGGCGCCCGCCTCGCCGTGAACACCCCGGAGAGCCGCGCGGGCGCCTGGCTCCGGCGCGGGCGCGTCCTCCGCCTCCTGCGCCAGCGTCCCGGGCTCCAGGAACTGGCCGTCCTCGTCGAGGGCGAGGAGCCCGAAGAGGCGCCGGCCTGGGCCTTCCCCCAGCTCCTGGGCGGCCCGCTCCGGGCCGGCCAGGCCGTCTGGC
>JAIMAT010000146.1 GCA_023511835.1 Bacillota bacterium
GGGCGGCAACAACCCCAAGGGGTTCCTCCAGGCCTACAACGTCCAGGCGGTGGTCGACACGGACTCGGGCATCGTGGTGGCGGTCGAGGCGACCAACCAGGCGGCGGATTCGCCGCACCTCCCGGCCATGGTGGGGGCGATCGAGCGGAACGTGAGCCGGCTCCCGAAGGAGCTCCTGGCCGACGCGGGGTACTACTCGGAGACGAACCTCGAGGTGCTCGAGCAAAAGGGCATCTCGGCGCTCATCCCGCCGGAGAAGGTGACCCACAGGCAGTGGCGCCACCCGGGTCCTTCGCCCAGAGGCCGCATCCCCAAGGGCATGAGCCGCCGCGACCGCATGCGCAGGAGGCTGGAGACCAAGGCGGGGCGCGCGGTCTACAAGCTCCGGCAGGAGACGATCGAGCCGGTCTTCGGGCAGGTCAAGGAGCAGCAGGGCTTCCGGCGCTTCCTCCTCCGGGGTCTCCGGGGAGCCCGGGCGGAGACGTTCCTCGTCTTCCTGACGTACAACCTGAGGAAGCTCTTCTTCACCTTCCGGGGAAGGAGGAAGAAACTGTGCCCAGCCGGAGCGGTGGCCTGAAGACGGCGCACGGAGCCGGGTCCGGGCTCTGTCGCTCGCCCAGTTACCCCTCACTCTTCGACCGGCTGCTCGGGATCGTGCAATCGTCTAACCTCTCCTACCACGCTGCACGATTCATTCACTCTTTCCAGGGCGTTACTCGCTCACGCTGCTAGGAGACGGTTGATGAGACGCGTACGGGACAGGCGACTTCCACTTTCCGGGCCCACGGTGGTTTTCGGACTACCGGGATGGCCGCTACTCATCGGCGCCTGCGCCTTTCTGACCGGCCGTAGTCTGGCCGTCGGCGACGGCCAAGGCTACATGCTCGGCCTACGCGCCTTCTCCGCCGCCGTCTGGCGGAGCGGCCACGTGCCGTTCTGGAACCCGCTGGTCTACGGCGGCTTCCCGCAGCTGGGCGCGCTCCAGGCGGGCGACCTCTACGCGCCGGGGCTCTTTCCCTTCCTACTTTTCCCGCCGGGCGCGGCCTACGACTGGGTCCTTTACCTCCACCTGGCCGGGACGGGGCTGCTGGCCTGGCTGCTGACGCGCGAGCTGGGCGCGGGACGGGCGGGGGCGCTGGCGGCCGGCCTCCTCTGGTCGGGTTCGGGCTGGCTCTGGGGGCAGGTCGGCCACCTGAACGTGATCACGACGGCGGCCTGGCTGCCCGGCATCCTCTGGGCGGGCGAGCGCCTCCTGCGCCGGCCGTCGGCGGGCCGGGCCGTCGTCCTGGCGCTCTTCGTGGCGCTGGCCTGGCTGGCTGGCCACCCGCAGACCTTCGTCTACGAGCTCCTGGCGCTCCTCCTCTACCTGCTGGCGAGGGCGGGGCGGGCCGGCTGGCGCGTGCAGCTCCGCCGCGGGGCGCTCCTCCTCCTGGCGGCCGGGCTGGTGCTGGGGTGGGGCGCGCCGCTCCTGGCGGCGGCGGAGGAAGCGCGGCTGCAGTCGGTCCGCGCCGCGGTAGGGTACGACTTCCTGGTCTACGGCAGCTATCCGCCCTACATGCTCCTGCGCGCGCTCTTCCCCGGCCTCTTCGGCGGCTGGCGGGCGCAGTGGCCGGCCTTCGCCACCGCCTACTGGGGCAGCTTCGACCCCAACGAGCTGGCCTTCGGTACGGGGATGGTGGGCGCCGCGCTGGCGGCGGCAGGCCTCCTCCTGCCTGGCGGGCGGCGCGGCGGCCGGGAGGCGCCAGGGCGGCTTCCCTGGCTCCTCCTGGGGCCGCCGGGGCGATCCTGGCGCTGGGCGGCTACGAGCCGCTCTACCGCTGGCTGGTGCGGCTGCCGGGGCTGGGCCTCTTCCGCGTCCCGGCGCGGTACATGATGCTGGTCGACCTCTCGCTGGCCATGCTGGGCGGCCTGGCCGTCGACCGGCTGGCCCGGGCCCCCGAGGGCGGCTCGCGGGGGGAGGGCCCGGGCGGCGCGCTCTGGCGCCGCGCCGGGGCCCTGGCGCTGGGCCTGGCGGCGCTCGGCTGGCTGGCGGCCTTCGCCGAGCGCGCCTGGATCGCCGCCGGCCGCGCGCTGCCCGGCGAGACGGCGGCGCTCGCCGGAGAGCGCCTGGCGCGGGCGCTGGCCACGCTCCGGCCCGGCAGCTTCCCGCTCCTCCTGCCCACGTTCCTGGCCGGGCTGGCCGCGGCGGCGCTCCTCCTGGGCGCGCGCCGCGGGGGACGGCGGGCGCGGGCGGTGGCGCTGGGCGCGGTGGTGCTGGCGGCGCTGGCGGGGGAGTATATGCAGGACCGCTTCCTCTGGTGGAGCCTCTACGCCGAGCCGAGGGAGCCGGCGCTGGTCCGGGAGGTGGCCGCGCGGCTGGGCGGGGGTGGCTCCTCCGCGGCGGGCGGCGGGTACCGCTGGTGGCTGGGCGGCGGCGCCACCGCCTGGGCGCCGACGCGGAACATGCTCTGGGGGCTTCCTTCGCCCAACGGGAACGACCCGCTGGCGCCCGCCGCCTTCGTCGAGGCGCT
>JAIMAT010000147.1 GCA_023511835.1 Bacillota bacterium
TGGTGCGGGTCGAGGTCGTGCGCGTGGAGCTCGTGCGCGAGCGGTCGGTCTCGTACGCGGGGAGGACCATCAGGAGCCCAAGGGATGCGGTGCGGATGGTCAGGCCCCTCATCGAGCGGTCGGACCGGGAGCGGTTCGTGGCGCTCTACCTGAGCACGCGCCGCACCGTCCACGCCATCCACGAGGTGGGCGTCGGGGACATCGACTCCGCTCCGGCCCATCCCCGGGAGGTCTTCACGGCGGCGCTCCTGGCCAACGCCGCTGCGGTCATCGTCGCCCACAACCACCCCTCCGGCGATCCCGAGCCGAGCCCGGACGACGTGGCGGTGACAAAGCGCTTGGTGGAGGCCGGGCGGCTTCTCGGCGTCGAGCTCCTCGACCACCTGGTTATCGGTGACCGCGCGTACGTGAGCCTCCGCGAGCGGGGCCTGGTCTAGGCGGAACACAGCGAGGACAGCCCGGGGTGCGAGGCCCGGGGAAAGGGGGAACCCCTCATGGAGATCCAGGTGCAGAAGCTCCATCTCTTCCGGGAGCAGGAGGGCCATGCCCGGGCCATCTGCGACGTGGTCCTGGGCGGCGCGTGGGCCCTCCACGGCGTGCGCGTGATGGAGGGCGAAAAGGGGCCCTTCGTCGCGCTTCCCGCCCGGCCGGAGTCCGACGGGAGCTACCGCGAGTACGCCCACCCCGTCACCGCCGAGGCCCGCGAGGCGCTCTCCAAGGCCGTCTTGGGCGCCTACGAGAAGGCGCGCGCCCGCGCCCACGAGCGCGAGGCGGCGGGGGCGCTGGAGCGCTAGGCCGTGTGGAGCCGGGAGGGCTTTGAGCGCGCGTGGGCGCTCGCCGACGAGCTGGAGCGCGTCCTCCGCTCGGGGCCTCCCGGCCCCCTGGACGCGCTCCTCCGGCTCCGGCGGGAGCTGGTCGTGAGCCTTGAGGAGGTGACCGAGGGTGGACGCTCTGAGGGCGTGGGGCGAGATGCTGCTTCCGCTCGCCGCGCTGGGGCTCGTCTTCCTCGCTGACGCGGGCGTGCTCTGGCTCATCCGCAGGAAGTGGCCGGGGATCGAGGACCGGAGCTTCCGGGGCGCCCTGCGCGCGCTCTGGCGGGTGGGCCTCGGCCAGGCGAAGTGGATGCTCCTCGCCCTGGGAGTGGTGGTGGGCCTGGCGGCGGGGCCCCTCGGGTGGGCAGGGCTCTTCTTCGCCTGGCGCGGGCGTCAGCGGAGGAAGGAGATGCGCGAGGTGCGGGCGCTCCGCGAGGAGCTCGCCCGGCAGAAGGGGGTTGATCCGTCATGACCATCGCCGTGGACCTGGACAACACCTTGGCCGATACCAACGCCGAGATGCGGCGACTCTTCCCGGGTGCCGAGCGCCTGGAGCGCTTCGTCGCCCACTGGGCTCCGGTGACCCGCGAATGGTGGGCGGGAGCGGGCCTCGACGTGCTGGAGCGGGCCCGACCGCTGCCCGGTGCCGTCGCGGGGGTCCAGACGCTGGCCCGTCACGACCGGCTCATCTATCTCACTTCCCGCCCCGTCCAGGCCGGCGAGGTGAGCCGGCGCTGGCTGCGGGCGCACGGCTTCCCCGAGGCGCCGATCGTCTTCGCCGCCTCCGCCCGGAAGAAGGCCGAGTACGCCCGGCTCCTCGGCGTCGAGTTCGCCATCGACGACGACCCAGCCGCCGCGAAAGCCTACCGGCGGGCCGGCATCGCCGTCCTCCTGCCCCGCCAACCCTACAACGCTCGGGATCCGCTCGCCCTCCGCTGGGAGGAGATCCCCGGCCGCGTGCCGGCCTTCCGCCAGCAGCGAGCGCTCGAGGTCGCACTGGAGCGGTAGACCATGCGCGGCGAGATCCACCTTCTCGTGGGGGCGGCCCTGGCCGCCCCCTTCCTGCACCTTGGGGCGCCGGCGGCAGCACTGGCAGCCGGTGCCCTGGGCTCAGTGCTGCCCGACGTCGACCATCCCGGCTCGTTCCTCGGCCGCTACGTGCCCTGGCCGGCGGTGACCGTGCCCAACCACCGCACCGGCTTCGTCGCCACCGGCCGGCGATGGTTCGGCGGCCGCGTGATCTGGCATCGGGGCGAGACGCACTCCCTCGGCGCTGCGCTGGCCGCCGGGGTGCTCTCCTTGGCCGGAGGCCTCGCCTTGGACCAAGGCGTTCCTTGGGCCGCCTGGCTCGCCCTCGCGG
>JAIMAT010000148.1 GCA_023511835.1 Bacillota bacterium
CTGGAGAGCCTCTTCCGCCTCCTCTACCCGCAGGCGGCCCGGACGAGTCAGGCGCCCGCCCAGGGGGCCGCCGCCGGCGGCGGCGACCTGCTCAGGCGGGCGGCCTGAACCGGACCGCGGCGGCAGCTCAGGCGGAGCGGCGCCGGTGGAGGAGGATCACGCGTGCGGGAGTCCCGCGGCTTCGCGCATCGGCGTCGCCCGCCTCGAGCCAGGCGGCCACCTCCACCAGGAAGGCGGAGACGTAGAGGATGGAGACGACGAGCAGGCCGGCGCCGGCCACCTGCTGGTCCATCAGGGCGGTGAAGCCCAGCGGCAGCGCCTCGTCCCGTCGCGCGTAGAGGATGTCGCCGCCGAAGAGGAGGACGACCGAGGCGATCCAGAGCACCGGCACGAAGCCGCCGATATAGGCCATACCCGCCGCCGGCCTGAGGCGCCGCCCGTGGAGCGAGTAGCCGATCACCGGCCCCCAGAAGGCGAGGCCGCTGACCAGGAAGAGCGTCAGCGTCACCTCCTGGCCCGCCGTCGCCGAACGGACCCACTGCTCCACGGGGGGCAGAAGGCCCAGGCCGAGGATCCAGGCGAAACCCAGCCAGCCCACCGGCACCCGGAAGAGCATACGGCCCAGCGCCCGAAGCGGCCGCCAGTGGAGGAGGCGCGGCAGCGCACGCCGCCGCCAGGCGGCCGGCAGCCCCCACGCCCAGGCCGGCCCCGGCAGGCCCAGGAGGAGGAGCGGCGCGGCCACCAGGCCCAGCAGCTCGTGCTCCAGGACCAGGAAGCTGACCAGCCGCCGGCTGAGTGCCTGCGCCGGCGAGTCGAAGGCGGCCAGCACGGTCGCCAGCCCCAGCGCGAAGGCCAGCGCCCGCCAGGCCGCCGCGCTCCGCGCCAGCCCCCGCCTGCGCATGCGCAGCCAGCCGGCCAGATAGGTGGCGAAGAGGAGAAGCGCCAGCGCGAGCAGCGCCGGGCTGAGCCGCCACCCGCCGCCCGCCCATGCGCCGAGACCGCCAGCCGACACCGCCGCCCACCTCACATCCGGGACTGCTCACAGTCTATCCCGCGGAGGATATGATCAGGCGCGGGGGGATGCACATTGTCGACAGCCGCCGGGCCGGGTGCGGACCCGGCCGTCCGGGCCATCCGCGTCGCCCTGGAGGAGGTGCCCGCGCACGTCCGCCCCGAGGTCGCGCTGGAGGCTCTGGGGACGGCCGCCGCGGGGCGCCGCCCCGAGGGGGCGCCCTACACCGTCCACCAGCTCCTCGGCCACCTCATCTTCTGGCTGGACTTCGCCCTCGCCCAGCTGCGCGGCGAGGAGCCGCAGCAGCCCGCGCACGCCGAGGAGGGGTGGCCCTTCCCCCCCGCGCCGCCCAGCCAGGAGGAGCTGGACGGCGCCGTCGCCCACTTCCTGGCCACGCTGGGCGAGGTGAACCGCTACCTGCCGCGCTGGCAGGAGCCGGTGCGGGGCAGCCGCCGCCTGGTGGGCGAGCTGCTGACCGACCTCGCCATCCACAACTCCTACCACCTGGGCCAGATCGTCCTGCTCCGGCGCCAGATCGGCGACTGGCCGCCGCCCTCGGGAGGGGATACCTGGTAGAGGGCGTGGACGGCGCCCGTCCCCGCGCGGCTCAGTGGTCGACCGGCCGGCCCCGCAGGATGGCGACCGCGTGTTCGACGATGGGATCCAGCACGGCCAAGCCGTCGCGCACGCCGGCCGGGCTGCCGGGCAGGTTGACGATCAGGCTGCCGCCCCGGACGCCGGCCAGGCCGCGCGAGAGGAGCGCCCGCGGGGTGGCCCGGGCTCCGGCCTGGCGGAGCGCCTCGGCGATCCCCGGCACCTCCCGCTCCAGGACGGAGCGGGTGGCCTCCGGGGTGACGTCGCGCGGGCCGAGGCCCGTCCCGCCGGTGGTCAGGACCAGCTCCAGGTCCAGCTCGTCGACGCAGTGGAGAAGCGCCTGCCGGATCGCTTCCTGGTCGTCCGGCACCAGGCCCCGGTAGACCACCTCGTGACCGCGCTCGCGGAGCCAGCCTTCGATCAGGTCGCCGGAACGGTCGACGCGCTCGCCCCGCGCCCCCGAATCGCTGGCCGTGAGAAGGCCGCAGCGCACGGCGCCCGCCGCCTCAGCCGGCCGCCTGGGCCGTGCCGCGGAGGCGGCCGGCGGCGTCGGCCACCGCC
>JAIMAT010000149.1 GCA_023511835.1 Bacillota bacterium
AACCTCACGGCGAGACCGCCCCGAAGTCCCGCCGGTCGGTCCACATGCTCTGGAAGAGCCGCTCGTAGGAGGCGGCCACGGCCGGGTCGCGGATCACCAGCAGGTTCTCGTCGTTCTCGCCGGCGGCGGAGAGCGTCCAGTTGTAGCTGCCGGTGATCACCGTCCGCCCGTCGACGACGGCCACCTTCAGGTGCATCAGGCCGCTGTGGCGGTTCTCCTCCACCGGGACGCCCACCCGCAGAAGTTCGCGGACCACCGCCTTCTGGTGGGGGTTGCGGAGCTCCTCCCGGTCGGTGATCAGCCGCACGCGGACGCCGCGCCGCTGCGCAGCCAGCACGGCCTGGGCGATGCGCTCGTCGGTGAAGGAGTAGACCGCCACGTCCAGCGTCGCCCGCGCCGCGCCGATCTCCCCCGCCACCCGCGCCGCGGCGTCGCCGCCCCCGCGCGGGAAGAGCCAGGCCACGTCGCCGCTCGTGCCCCCCGCCGGAGCCCCCGCGTAGAGCCGGTCGACGCGGGCGCTGGCCTGGCCGCAGCCGGCCAGGAACGCCAGGAGCACGAGGGCGAGAAGCGGGCCGCCCATCCTCCCTCTTCGCACCCTTGGCCACCTCCCCGGTCGCGCGCCCGCCGCCGGACGGAGGGCGCCGAGCCGCCCGCACTCCGGTCCAGGCGCGCACCCCCGATGGTACCCCTGCCTGCAGCTGGCGGGGCAACCGGCACCTGCCGGCGAGAGCGCCCACCTTCCCCCGCCCGCGCCGCCGGTGTACGTTGGCGCGGGAGAGGCCGCCGCCGGCCGCGGGCCGGCCCCGGCGGCCCCGGAGAGGAGGGGCCCCATGCGCGTCCTCATCGCCAGCGACGGCTCGGAGACCGCCCTGGCCGCCGCAACCTGGATCGCCGAACGCCTGCCGGCTCTCCGCGAGGCGCTGGTCCTCACCGCCTGGCGGAGCAGCGCCGAGGCCGCCCAGGCGGCGGCCGAGGCGACGCGCCGACCGCTGGAGGAGCGCCTGCCCGGGCGCGTGCGCGTCGCGCTGCGCCGGGCCGAGGGCCCGGCCGGCGTGGTGGAGTGCATCCTCGCGGCACTGCGCGAGCATCCGGCCGACCTGCTGGTGGCGGGCAGCCGCGGCCTGAACGAGCTGGAGGGGATGCTGCTGGGCAGCGTCTCGCACGGGCTGGTCCAGCGGAGCCCGCTGCCGGTCCTGGTCTTCCCGGCCCGGGCCGCGGCGCCCGCACCGGCGGGGGAGGAGAGGCCGCTCCGCCTGGCGGTGGGCAGCGACGGCTCGCCGCGCGCGCTGGCGGCGGCGCACTGGGTGGCGCGACACCTCCCCGGCGCCCTCGCCGCCGTCGTCGCCGTCGCCCGCTTCGCGCCGCCCGGCGTCGCCTCGGGCCTGGCCGGCTACGAGGCCTGGGAGGAAGCCCGCCGCCGCGCGCTCGAGCGCGCCCGCGAGGCGGCGGAGGAGGCGGCGCGCGCCTTCGACCCCGGGCGGCCGCCGGCCGAGCTGCACGTGCTGGAGGCTGGCGAAGGGTCGGTGGCCGCCGCCCTGGTCGACTTCGCGGAAGGCTGGGGGGCCGACCTGCTGGCGCTGGGGCGGAGCGGCCAGGGCCGCCTCGCGCGGCTGATGCTGGGCAGCGTCACCTACGCGGTGCTGCAGCGGAGCCGCCTGCCCGTGCTGGTGGTGCCGGAGGAGGCGCCGGAGGCGGGCGGCGAGGGGTAGGGCGGCCGCGCGGCGCCGGCGGCGGCCGCCCTAGCCTCAGGCGCCCTCGCCGGCCCCGCCGGCCGCGCCTTCGGCGCGCTCCGCGCCCGCGGGCGGCTCCCCGATGCGGAGGAGGAGGTCGCCCGGCTCCACTTCCTCCCCCTCGCGCACCCGCACCTCCGCGACGCACCCGTCGAGCGGCGCCGTCAGCGTCGTCTCCATCTTCATCGCCTCCAGCACCAGGAGCGGCTGGCCGCGGCGGACCGCCTCGCCCTCGCGGACGCGCAGGCGGGCGACGCGGCCGCGCAGCACCGCGGCCACCTGCGCCGGGTCGCCCGGCTCCGCCTTGGGCCGCGCCGGCCGGGCCGGCGCCCGGCGCCGGTCGAGGATGCGCGTCTCGCGCGGCGAGCCGTTCAGCTCGAAGTAGAGCGTCCGCTCACCCCGCTCGTCGGC
>JAIMAT010000150.1 GCA_023511835.1 Bacillota bacterium
GCGGCCGCCCGGGTGGCCGAGGCGGCGCAGGAAGGCACTCCGGCTCTCTACGCCGCCGGCTCCGAGCGGCTGCTGCGGGCGCTGCGCGAGGTGGTCTCCGAGGCGGCACGGCGCGGCGCCCCCCTGCCTGCCTGGGTCGCGCTGGAGGGGGCGATGGCCTGCGGAATCGGCTCCTGCCTGGGCTGCGCCGTCCTCCTCCGCGAGCCGGAAGGGGGCGCCGGGGAGACCGGCGCGCTCCGCGTGGCCCGCCTCTGCAGCGACGGGCCGGTCTTCGAGCTGGAGCGGCTGGTGCTGGGCGAGACCTGGCCGGAGCAGGAAGGGGTGGAGATGGGGTGAAGGCGGGCGAGAGCGGCGGGCGGACGGTACCGGCGGCGGAACGGCCCGGGGAGCCCTCGCTGGCGGTCCAGGTGGGGCCCTGGCGGCTGGCCACGCCCGTCATGCCCGCCTCGGGCACCTTCGCCTATGGGCGGGAGATGGCGGCCTGGTTCGACCTGCGGCGGCTGGGGGCGCTGGTCACGAAGGGGACCAGCCTCCGCCCCCGCCTCGGGGCGCCGCCGCCGCGCGTGGCGGAGACGCCGGGTGGGCTGCTCAACGCCGTCGGCCTGGAGAACCCGGGCGTGGACGAGGTGGTGGCGCGCGAGCTCCCCTGGCTGGCCGGGCTGGGCATCCCCGTCTTCGTCAACGTCTGGGGGACGAGCGTGGCCGAGTACGGCGAGGTGGCCGCGCGGCTGGAGGGCGCGCCGGGCGTGGCCGGCATCGAGCTCAACCTCTCCTGCCCCAACGTGGGCGCCGACGGCACCGAGTTCGGCCGCGACCCGCGGCTGGCGGCGGCCGTGGTGGAGACGGCGAGAAAGCGCACCTCGCTGCCGCTCCTGGCCAAGCTGGCGGCCGACGCGCCCGCGCTGGAGGAGGTGGCGCGCGCGGTGGAGGCGGCTGGCGCCAGTGCCATCACGCTCAGCAACACGCTCCGCGGCCTGGCCATCGACGTCCGCCGCCGCCGGCCGGTGCTGGGGCGGGGGACGGGCGGCCTCTCGGGTCCGGCCATCAAGCCGCTGGCGCTGTGCGCGGTCTGGGAGGTGGCGGGGCGGGTGACGGTGCCCGTGGTGGGCGTGGGCGGCATCCGGAGCGGCGAGGACGCGGCCGAGTTCCTCCTGGCCGGGGCGCGGGCGGTCCAGGTGGGGACGGCCAACCTGGTGGAGCCGGACGCCTGCCTGCGGGTGACGGAGGAGCTGGGCGCCCTCCTCCGGCGCGAGGGCTTCGCCTCCGTCGAGGCCATGATCGGCGCGGCGCGGCCCGGCTCGCCGGCGCGCGGGGGGGAACGGCCGTGAGCGCGGGTGCACCGTCCGCGGCCGCCCGCCGGCCGCTCCTCCTCCTGGCGCTGGACGGCCCCGGCTGGGAGGGCGACCGCCGCCTGGCCGAGCGCCTCCTGGCCTCGCCGGCCGGCGCGGCGCTGGACGGCTTCAAGCTGGGCCCGGCGCTCTTCACCGCCGCCGGCCCGGAGGCCGCCCGCTGGCTGGCGGCGCGGCGGGCGCTCTTTCTGGACCTGAAGCTCCACGACATCCCGGCCGTGGTGGCCGAGGCCGTCCGGGCGGCGGCCGCGCTGGGCGCCCGCTGGCTGACGCTGCACGCCGCCGGCGGGCGGCGCATGCTGGAGGCCGCCTGCCGGGCGCGCGACGCCGCCGGGGGGCGGCCCGAGCTGCTGGCGGTGACGGTGCTGACCAGCCTGGAGGAAGCCGACCTGGCCGCGCTGGGCTACGCGGGCGGCGTCGAGGCGACCGCGCTGCGGCTGGCGGCGCTGGCGCTGGAGGCGGGCGTCGACGGGCTGGTGGCCTCGGCGCACGAAGTGCCGGCGCTGCGCCGCCGCTTCGGCCCCGGCCCGCGCCTGGCCGTGCCCGGCCTGCGGGCGGCGGCGGACCGACCGGCCGGCGACGACCAGCGCCGGGTGGCCACGCCCGCCGGCGCGGCGGCCGCCGGGGCCGACCTGCTGGTGCTGGGACGGGCCGTCCGCGCCGCGGCCGACCCGGTGGCGGCGCTGGCGGAGTTGGCGGCCGGGCTGGAGAGCGGGGGCGCACCCGCGGGGGAGGAGGGGCGGCCGTGAACGGCGAGAGCGCGGAGGAGCGGGAGGTGCGGCGCCTGC
>JAIMAT010000151.1 GCA_023511835.1 Bacillota bacterium
ATAATCAAGCCTACCGGAAGGTAGCGAGGGCGCCGCGGGACGGGGCCCGTCGGAGGCCCCGACGCCCGCCCTCCGCCGCGGCCGGAAGGAGGGGAGCAGATGGCCCAGGTGGTTCGGGGCGAGAACGAGTCGCTGGACGCAACCCTCCGCCGGTTCCGCAAGGTCTGCCAGAAGAGCGGCGTCCTGGCGGACGCGCGTCGCCACGAGTACTACGACAAGCCCAGCGTGCGGAAGAAGAAGAAGTCCAAGGCGGCACGGCGGAAGCACGGATAGGCGGTGCGGGAGCGGCGGCAGGGCCGCCGCGCCCTTCCGCGGCAAGGCCGCCAGCCGAGGTTGCGAGAGGAGAGGGCGCCGGCCACGGGCCGGCGCCCTCTTCTATGCCCGTCACCACGTCCATAGATTCTCCCCGGGGGAGGAGGGAGGCCCTTGCCGGAGCGGCCCGGCGGGCTGGCGGGCGCCCTCGACGAGTGGCTCGAGCTGCCGGACGACACGCTCCTCGACCTGCCCCGCCTGACGCTGATCGGTCAGGTGATGCTCGCCGTGGAGAACCACCGCGGTCTCGTCCGCTACGCCCCGGACGAGGTGCGCGTCGCCACCGGCGCCGGCCTCCTCCAGGTGCGCGGGGAGGAGCTGGTGGTGCGCAGGATGGACCGGGAGCGTCTGACCATCGCCGGGAGGATCGCCTCGCTCGCCTGGGAGGCGTCGCCCCCGCCGCCGCCCCGGGGACGCCGGGAGGCCGGTGCCGCCCGGGGCGGACGGCAGAGCGGCGGCAGGGGCGGCGCGCGCGGGGGGAGGGGCGGGGCGTGGGGCTGAGACTGGCGCTCTGGCTGCAGGGCTTCCTCCGGCTGACGCTGGCGGGCCGGCGGCCGGAACGGCTGGTCAACCGGCTGGCCGCCGAGGGCGTCGTCCTCTGGGGGCTCGGGCCGGCGCGGGAGGGGGAGGGGCTGGAGCTCCTCCTGCGCCTGGCCGACCTGGGGGCGCTCCGCCGCCTGGCGCGCGGGACGGGGGTCCGGGTGAGGATCCGCGAGCGGCGGGGGGCGCCCTTTCTGGCGCGCCGCCTGCTGGCCCGGCGCGGTTGGGTGGCGGGGGCGTTTCTGGCGCTCCTCGTCCTCTTCACCCTTTCCAACTTCGTCTGGTTCGTGCAGGTGCGGGGAAACCAGAGGGTGCCGCGCCAGGCCATCCTGGCGGTCCTGGCGCGCGAGGGCCTGCGGCCCGGGGCCTTCCGGCCCGCGCTCGACCCGGCCGGCGTGGCGGCGGCGCTCCATCGCGCCCTGCCGGACGTCGCCTGGGCCAGCGTCCGCCTGCAGGGCTCGCTGGCCGTGGTCCAGGTGGTGGAGACGCACCCCGCGCCCCCCGCCGCGCCCCCGGGGCCGGCCGACATCGTCGCTCGCCGGGACGCGCTGGTGGTGCGCGTGGAGACGGTGCGGGGGAGAGCCGAGGTGAAGGCGGGCGAGATCGTGGAGGCGGGCCAGGTTCTGATCAGCGGCCAGGTTCCGCTGGCGCGCGAGGGAGGCGGGGAGGAGGGCTTCCTCTGGGTGCGCGCCCAGGGCAGCGTCCTCGGGCGGGTCTGGTACAGCGCCTACGCCGAGGCGCCCCTGGTCTACCCGGCGGATGTCCCCACCGGGCGCTCCTTCAGTCGCTGGCAGCTGGGCCTGGCGGGGCTGCGCCTCGAGCTGCCCTGGCCGCCCTGGTGGCAGCGGCCGCCCTTCGCACGCTACAGCCGGCGGGTGGAGACGGTCTGGCCCGAGCAGTGGCACGGGCTCTGGCTCCCGGTGAGCCTCCAGCGCGTACGGTATAATGAAACAACTATGGTGCTCCGGCGGCGTGACACGCCGGCCGCCGAGCGCGCGGCCCGCGCCGAGGCCGTCGCCCGGATCCGCCGCCAGCTGCCCCGCGACGCGCGGATCGTCGAAGAAGGGTCGCGGGTGGTGCAGCGGACGCCCGAGCGGGTCGGCGTGCAGGTGCAGCTGGAGAGCATCGAGGAGATCGGCGTCGTCCGCTCCCTGGAGCCCATGGCTCCGCCGCCGGGCGGCGAGCGGGGGCGCCCGCCGGCCTCCCCGGGAGGTTGATGTCCAGCTTGCCGGCCAAGAACCTCTCCACCCGGCAGATCCTCATCTCCGACGCGGCGGCGCGG
>JAIMAT010000152.1 GCA_023511835.1 Bacillota bacterium
CCTGGATGGGGGGGAGCGCGATGGGGCAGCGCTCCAGCGGCAGCACCTCGCGCCAACGGCCGCGCCGGTGGAGGCCGGGACGCCCCTCGGGCGAGAAGGTGAACTCCATCTTGTTCCGGTAGCCGTAGGTGCGCGCGGCGGCCAGCACCGGCTCCACCCGCCCGGCGGGGACGCCGGCGCGCGCCAGCGCGGCCCGCACCCGCTCCCGCTTCCAGGCCAGCTGCGCCGCGTAGCTGGCGTGCTGGAGCGCGCAGCCGCCGCAGAGGCCGAAGACGGGGCAGCCCGGCTCTGCCCGCTCCGGCGAGGGCTCCAGGAGGCGCGCGGAGAGAAGGCGCCAGGCCCGGCGGTCCCTGCGCCGCGGACCGCCGGCCGGCGGGCGTTCCAGCTCCACCTCGACGCGCTCCCCCGGAAGGAAGCGGTCCAGTTCCAACGCGCCCACCCCGGGCAGCGGCCCGGTGCGCACCCGGCCTTCCGGGGTCCAGGTCGCCGCGCTCACCACCGCCCGCACGACCGCGGGCGCGCCCTCTCCCTCTCGACTCTGCCTCTCCTCGCCCTGCATGGCGCCGGGATTGTACGGCGCCCGAGCGGTCTGGGCAAGCGGCCGGGGCCGGCGGGCGCCGCCCGGCGCCGGGCTCTCCGGGCCGGGCGGCGCTACGGCGCAGGCGCCCTCAGGAGGAGGGCGGGGCTTGCTGCGGCCAGAGGAGGGCGACCGGGCTCCCCATCCAGAGGACCAGCCGGACGGTGCTGCCGGCCGGGATCCAGAGCGGCGAGAGCTCGGGGCCGATGGAGGTGGAGCCCAGGACGTAGGCGGGCACGGCCAGCGCCTGCAGCACGAGCGTGGAGCCGCCGGCCAGCTGCAGCCGGAGCTGCCCGCCGGCGGAGCCTTCCACCGTCGCATCCTCCAGGCTGGTCCCCGGTCCCGCCATCCAGGCCCCTTGGGCGGCCACGTAGCCGTAGACGTGGACGAAGGAGTCGACGCTCCCCGAGGCGTCACGGGTGAAGGCCATCAGGTGGCCGGTGTGCCGGGCGAAGGCGGCGGCGTAGGTGGCGGCGTCGACGCTGGCGCCGGCGAAGCGGACGGTGGTGGCGGCGGGCAGCCGGAGCGGCAGGAGCGGCCGGGAGAAGGCGAAGAGCGGTGTGCCGGACGGCCGGGCCAGCACCGCCTCGGTCAGGGCCACCACGGGCTCCTCGCGGAACGTGACGGTGCCTCCCTCCTGCGCGAAGGCGTAGCCGAACGCCTGGGCCACGGCGGCCAGCGGCACCATGGTCTTCGCCCGCAGGATGTGCACCGGGGTGCGCGCGTCATAGGGACCGGTGCCCGTCTGGATGGCCTGGGAGCCCACCGTCGCCGTCAGCATCTCGCCCTCGTTCCGCTCCGCATAGGCGGTGCGCGCCGCGCCGTCCCAGAGGACGGAGCCGCCCATGGCGGCGACCAGCGGCCGCAAGGGGGCCCAGACCTCGCCGCCGGCCATGACGTGGACGGGGAACCCCAGATCGACGCTCCGGCCGGCCACGGTGGCCACGGAGGAGCCGACGGTGAAGGTGGCGACCACCGCCCCGGGCGGCGCGGCGGAGCCGGCCGCGGCCGCCGCGCCTGCGGACTGGGCCGCCGCGGGCGCCGGCGGGAGCAAGGGGATGAGGAGCAGGAGGAGCGCCAGCAGCGCCGAGCCAGCGCGCCCCGGGAGCCTCTCGCGGCGCGGGGCGGCATGGCCGCGGGCGCCCGCGCTGCCAAGGGAAGCCTTCATGGAGACCGCCTCCTTGAACGCCTGGCCAGTGGATGGACAGGTCGACGAGGGCATGATGACACGGTATCTGTGGACGACAAACCGCCGTTCTGTCGAAATCCGTCGATCTGGCGCCCACCGCCTCGCCTGCAGGAGACGGGGCGGCCGGCGGGAAGAACGGATGCCCTCGCCCCCCCCAGCCGCAGGGGTTGCCCGGACCACAGGCTGCTGGATTCGAACGGATGCCGGATCCAACGGATACGATCGGAGAATTCTGGAGCGAGCCCTCCGAGGGCGCGGCCGGCCGCCTGAACGAGCGGATAAAGAAACCCCGCAGACCACCTCCTGCGGGGCTTTTTCTTGGTAGGCCCGGTGGGGCTCGAACCCACGACACCCTGATTAAGAGT
>JAIMAT010000153.1 GCA_023511835.1 Bacillota bacterium
GGAGGCGGGCACGTTGTTGGAGGCCATCATCGCGAAGGCGCCGCCGGTGAGGAGGGCGACCATGGCGCCGCCTGCGAGAAGCTTGCCGACCAGACCGAACTTGGCCATCTGCATCGAACCTCCTTGATAGGTTGAGTGGTGGGACCCCGCGGGGTCCCCCGCCCTTGGGGGCGGGCGAGGGCGGCCTCGGCGGCCGCGCGTTCCAGACCGTCTCGGGCTTGCCTAGGGCGCGGCCGGCAGGTCGCCGGAGCGACGGCCGCGCGCTCTCCTCGCTCTGCTTCCGGCCATCCTCCTCCCCGTCGCCGGCGATCCGGGGACCGCCGCCTTGCTCAGGGCCCTCCTCGGCGCGGTCTCCCGCACCCGGGCAGCCAGGGAGACTCTAGAAAGTGCGGGAGGAAAAAACAGTTCCTGCATGTGTATCGTCTTGGTTTCGAAAGGGGTCCCGGCGGGCGTCTCGGAAAGGGTCTCGCAGCCGGTCTCGCCGGCTGGGGCCGGCGCCGGGCGAGGCTATAATGGCCGGCGGAGGCGGGCATGGCGCCATGGGGCCGGAGGCGAGCGCGGGCTGGGAGGAGGCGCGCTGGCGCCAGGTGCTCCTGGCCATGGAGGCCATGCTGGCCGTCTCGCTCTACGAGTACACCTTCACCCTCTTCCAGCTTCCGCTTCAAAAGGCCACCGGCGCGCCGCTGGCCGCGGTCGACTTGGCCTACACCCTCTACGTGGTCGTCCAGGCGCTGGCGCAGATCCCCGCCGGGGCGGTCATGGACCGCTTCGGGCCGCGCCCCCTCATGCAGGCGGCCGCCCTCCTGGCCGGCGCCGGCTGGATCCTGGCCGGGCTGGCCCGCAGCCTGGTCCAGCTCTGGCTGGCCTACGGCCTGGGCAGCCTGGGGCCGGCCATCGTCTACGCCTCGGCCGTCAGCGTGGCGCTCAAGTGGTTCCCCGAGCCGCGCCTGCGCGGGCTGGTGGTCGGCCTCGAGGCGGGCGCCTTCGGCGCCGGCTCGGCGCTCTTCGTCCCGCCGGTGGCGGCGCTGGTCGGCGCCGGGCCCGCGGGCTGGCGCCAGGCCTTCCTCCTCTTCGGCGCCTTTCAGCTCGTGCTGCTGCTGCTCGTGGCGCGCCGTCTCCGCTACCCGCCGGCGGGCTGGAGGCCGGAGACGTGGGGGGAGGAGGGGGAGGAGGAGCGGCGCTCACGGAGGCCGCGGGAGGTGCTGGCGACGCGTCGCTTCTACTTCCTCTGGCTCAGCTTCGCGCTGATGGCGGGGGCGGGGCTGATGGTGACCGGAAACCTGGCGGCCATCGGGCGGAGCGGCGCCTTCCGCGAGGCGGGCAGCCTGACGCTCCTGGCCGTCACGCTCTCGCGGGTCAGCAACGGGCTCGGCCGGCTGGTGGCCGGCTGGCTCTCGGACCGGCTGGGGCGCCCGGGCAGCATGCTCCTCTTTTACGGCCTGGCCGGCGTCACGCTCTTTCTCCTCCGCCTGGGCGGGGCGGAGCCGCTGGCCTACGTGCTGCTGGGCGGCCTCTTCACCTTTCTCTGGGGGCCGGTCTTCGTCCTCAACCCGGCGGCGGTGGGCGACGACTTCGGTGCGGAGCACGCCGGCGCCAACTACGGCCTCCTCTACACCGCCAAGGCGGCGGGCGGCCTCTTCGCCGGCGTGGGGGCGGCGGCGCTGGCGGCGCGGACGGGAGGCTGGCAGCTGGACCTGGACCTGGCGGCGGCCATGGCGCTCCTGGCTGCCCTGCTGGCGGCCGCCGCGGCGGGACCGCCGCGGCCGCGCGCGGCGCTCGGGCCGCTCCGCCCGGCCGGGACCCGGCCCGCCGCGGCGAGGTCCGGCGGGACGCGGGGAGGCTAGGGCCGCGACCGGCTCAGGGCAGCGGCAGGCCGCCGCCCCGCGCCAGGAGGAGGCCCACCGCCGCCAGCCCCAGCAGGTAGCCCACCGCCAGCTGGGCCGGGGTATGGCGGCGGAGGGCCAGGCGGGCCGCCGCCACCGCGGCCGCCAGGAGCGTGCCCGCCGCCAGCGCCGCCCAGGCCGCCGCCGGGCCGGCGGCGCGGCGCAGGAGGAGCGCCCCCATGCCCGTCATCAGGCCGGTGGCGCCGGTGTGGAGGCTCACCTTCCAGGCCAGGGTGAGGAGCGTC
>JAIMAT010000154.1 GCA_023511835.1 Bacillota bacterium
GGCGCCCGAGGGCGCCCGGCGCGTCGCCGAGGCCCTCCTGCGGAGCCGGAGCGGCGGCAGGGTGCCGCTGGTGGCCTACGTCATGTACGGCGACCCCGACCCGGAGCGCTCGCTGGAGGCCGCCCTGGGGGCGCTGGAGGGGGGCGCGGCGGTGCTGGAGCTGGGCCTGCCCTTCTCCGACCCGCTGGCCGACGGCCCGGTCATCCAGGCGGCGGGAGAGCGGGCGCTGGCCGCCGGCACGCGGCCCTCGCGCATCTTCGACGACCTCGGCCGTCTCCTGGCGGCCGCCCCGGGGGCGGCGGTCTGCCTGATGAGCTACGTCAACCCCGTCCTCGCCTACGGCCCGGAGCGCTGGCTGGCGGAGGCGGCCCGGGCCGGGGCGGCCGGCGTCATCCTGCCCGACCTGCCCCCCGAGGAGGCGGGGCAGCTTCCGCGGCGGGCGCGCGAGCTGGGGTTGGCCTGGATCCCGTTCGTGGCGCCGACGGCGACGGAGGCGCGCCTGCGCGCCGCCCTGGCGGTGGGCTCGGGCTTCGTCTACGGGGTGGCGCTGACCGGCGTGACGGGGGCCGCCGGAGGCCTCGATCCGCGCGTCCCGGGGCTGGTGCGCCGCGTCCGGGCCCTCAGCGACTGGCCGGTGGCGCTGGGCTTCGGCGTCGCCAGCGCCGCCGACGTCCGGGCGGCCGGGGAGGTGGCTGACGCCGTCGTGGTCGGCTCGGCGCTGGTCCGGCTGGTGGCGCAGGGAGGAAGCGGCCGGGAGATCCGCGAACGGCTCCGCCGCGGGGTGGCCGAGCTGCTCGGCCGGCCCTAGACGGACGACGGGAGGATGGGAGGGAGCGGATTGGTCTCGCGCCAGGAGGCGCTGGCCCTTCTCTACGAGTTCACGCTGAGCCCCAACCTGCGCAAGCACGGCCTGGCGGTGGAGGCGGCCATGCGCGCCTACGCCCGCCGCTTCGGAGAGGACGAGGAGCGCTGGGGGCTGGCCGGTCTGCTGCACGACTTCGACTACGAGCGCTGGCCGGAGCCGCCCGGCCATCCCCTGCGCGGAGCCGCCATCCTGGAGGAGCGCGGCTACCCGCCCGACGTGGTGCACGCCATCCGCGCCCACGCCGACTATACCGGCGTCCCGCGCGAGAGCCGTATGGACAAGGCGCTCTTCGCCTGCGACGAGCTCTCCGGCTTCATCGTCGCCTGCGCCCTGGTCCGTCCGGGGCGGGACATCGCGGGGCTCGAGGTGGGCTCGGTGCGCAAGAAGCTGAAGGACAAGGCTTTCGCCCGCAACGTCAGCCGCGCCGACATCGAGCGGGGGGCGGCCGAGCTGGGCGTTCCGCTGGACGAGCACATCGGCGTCGTCCTGGAGGCGCTCAAGGGCATCGCCGCCGACCTCGAGCTGGGCGGCTGAAGCCTGGCAGACTTTTTGCGTTGTGGCGCCGCCCGCACCGGCACTAGCCTCGCGGTGGAGAGGCGTGCCGGGAGGGTGGATGGAGACGTTGGCTGCAATCGGTTTCTCCGGTCGGGCCGCCCCCTGGCAGGGCGGCTTCGGCCTCGATCTGGGCACCGCCAACCTCCGCCTGGTGGACGGGCGGGGCCGGCGACTTGAGGCGGCGGCGGTGCTGGCGCGCGAGAGCGGCGGCGAGCGGCGGGTGGTCGCCTTCGGCGACGAGGCGCGCCGCATGGAGGGGCGCACCCCGGGCGGTCTGGAGCTGGTCTGCCCGATCCGCCGGGGTGCCATCGCCGACTACGATGCGGCCGAGGTGTTGCTCCGCCTTCTCTTCCGGCGCTTCGGGGGCGGCGGTCGCCTGCGCCGGCAGCGTCCGGTGCTGGTCGCGGCCCGCTGGGGGCAGAGCCAGGTGGAGGAGCGCGCCGTCGAGCAGGCGCTGGAAGCCGCCGGGGCGGGCCGGGTCGGCTTCCTGGCGGCGCCGCTGCTGGCGGCCATCGGACTCGGGCTGGAGGTGGGCGAGCCGCGCGGCCGGCTGATCCTGGAGATCGGCGCCAGCGAGAGCTCGGCCGCCGTGATCACGGCCGGGGGCGTCGCCCTGGCGGGACGCTGGCCCGTGGGCGGCATGGAGATGGACGAGGCCGTCCAGCGCTGGTTTCGCCAGGAGCACGGACTGGTCGTCGGCCGGCCG
>JAIMAT010000155.1 GCA_023511835.1 Bacillota bacterium
GGTCCGGGGGGCGGCCCCGCCGTCGCCGGGGGCGGCTTCGGGGAGGAGGGCGCGGCATGGGAGAGCCGGTGATCGTGGAGGCGGTGCGGACGCCCTTCGGGCGGCGGGACGGGGTGCACCGGGCGACGCACCCCGACAGGCTTCTCGCCCTGGCGCTCCAGGGGCTGGTGGAGCGCGCCGGGATCGAGCCGGTCCTGCTGGAGGACGTGATCACGGGCTGCGTCACCCAGGCGGGCGAGCAGGGTGCCAACGTGGGCCGGCTGGCCACGCTCCTGGCCGGCTTCCCGGTGGAGGTGCCGGCGGTGACGCTCAACCGCATGTGCGGCTCGAGCCAGCAGGCGGTCCACTTCGCCGCCCAGGCGGTGGCGGCGGGCGACGCCCGCTTCGTCGTCGCCGCCGGCGTGGAGAGCATGACGCGGGCGCCCATGTTCAGCGACATCCAGGGCGGCTTCGAGCGGCTCGACCCCGACCTGCGGAGCCGCTACGAGCTGGTCCACCAGGGCGAGAGCGCCGAGCGGATGGCGGAGCGCTGGGGCATCTCGCGCGAGGAAGCGGACGCCTTCTCGGCCGAGAGCCACCGGCGCGCCAGCGCCGCCGCCCGCGAGGGGCGGAACCGCGAGCTCCTGCCCGTGCCGGCTCTGGACGCCGAGGGGCGGCCCGTCACCGTCACCCGCGACGAGGGCGTCCGCGACGCCGTCGACCTCGCGCGCATGGCCGCCCTGCCCACCGTCTTCCGGCCGGAGGGGCGGGGCATCGTCACCGCCGGCAACTCGAGCCAGATCGCCGACGGCGCGGCGGCCGTCCTGGTGGCCGACCGCGAGGCGGCGCGGGCGGAGGGGTTGCGGGTGCGGGCGCGCTTCCTGGCGCGGGTGGCGGTGGGCGACGACCCCACGCTGCAGCTGGCGGGCGTCATCCCGGCCACCCGCAAGGCGCTGGAGCGGGCGGGTCTCTCGATCCGCGACCTGGACTGGATCGAGATCAACGAGGCCTTCGCCACGGTGGTGCTGGCCTGGGCGCGCGAGTTCGAGCCCGACATGAGCCGCGTCAACCCCTGGGGCGGCGCCATCGCCCACGGCCACCCGCTGGGCGCCACCGGCGCCGGCCTCATGGCGAAGATGCTGGCCGGCCTGGAGGCGACGGGCGGGCGGCTGGGGCTCCAGGTGATGTGCATCGGCCACGGCATGGCCACGGCGACCGTGCTGGAGCGGCTCTGACCGGGCCGGAGCGGCTCGGACCGGGCTGAAGCGGCTCTCACAAGGAAGCGGGACGCGGGGAGGGAGGAGCGGCGATGGAGGTGCGCGGGGCGAGCTTCCTGGTGACGGGCGGCGGCTCGGGGCTGGGCGCGGCCACGGCCGAGCTGCTGGCGGAGAGCGGGGCGCGGGTGGTGCTGGCGGACGTCAACGCCGAGGCGGGCGAGGCCGAGGCCCGCCGCATCGGCGCGGCGGCCGCCTTCGTCCCGGCCGACGTGACCGACCCGGAGAGCCTGGGGCGGGCGCTGGAGACGGCCGCCGCCGGGGAGGGCGGGCTGCGCGGCGTCGTCCACTGCGCCGGCGTGGCCATCGCGGAGAAGGTGCTGGGGCGCGAGGGGCCGCACGACCTGGACCGCTTCCGGCGCGTGGTGGAGGTCAACCTGGTGGGCACCTTCAACGTCCTCCGCCTGGCGGCGGCGGTGATGGCGCGGAACGCGCCCGACGCGGAGGGCGAGCGCGGCGTCCTGGTCACCACGGCCTCCGTCGCCGCCTTCGACGGCCAGATCGGCCAGGCGGCCTACGCCGCCTCCAAGGGCGGCGTCGCCGCCATGACGCTTCCTGTGGCGCGGGAGCTGGCCCGCTACGGCATCCGCGTGGTGGCCGTGGCCCCCGGCCTTTTCGACACGCCCATGATGGCGGGGCTGCCCGAGCCGGCGCGGCGCTCGCTGGAGGCGCAGGTGCCCTTCCCCCCGCGCCTGGGCCGGCCGCGCGAGTACGCGCTCCTGGTGCGGCAGATCCTGGAGAACCCCATGCTCAACGGCGAGGTGATCCGCCTGGACGGGGCGCTGCGCATGGGGCCGCGCTAG
>JAIMAT010000156.1 GCA_023511835.1 Bacillota bacterium
GGCGCGCGCCGCCGGTCGGGAGGGGCAGGTGGTGGGCGTCGACATCGCCGAGGGCATGCTCGGCGTCTGCCGGCAGAAGATCGCAGGCCACCCGTTGGCCGACCGGTTGCGCTTCCTGCGCGCCGACGCCCAGGGGCTGCCCTTCCCCGACGGCAGCTTCGACGCGGTCATCTCCGGCTTCATGCTGCGCAACGTCGCCTCTCTGGACCGGGCCCTGGCGGAGATGGTCCGCGTCCTCCGGCCGGGTGGTCGCCTGGCGGTGATGGAGCTGACCCACCCGCCCTCGCGCTGGGTGGCCGCGCCCTACCTGGCCTACTTCCGCCACGTGGTCCCCTGGCTGGGCCGCTGGGCGCGGCGCGCGGGCGACCCGCTGCCGCCCTACGCCTGGCTGCCCGAGTCGCTGGGCGAGATCCCGCCGGCCCCGGAGCTGGCGCGTCGGATGGAGCGGGCCGGGTTGGTCCGGGTGGCCTACCGCTACCTGAGCGCCGGCGTCGTCGCCGTCCACACGGGCGTGAAGCCGGGAAGGCCGGGCGAGGGCGTCCGCCCGCCGGCTTGAGGGGCGTCTGCCGCTCTCGGCGGCCATGCGGGGGCGGCTACAATGGGGCCGGATCGTCGAGGCGACCGGGATCGGGGGGATGGCCGCTTCCATGTCGATCGTGGTCGTGGGGCTCAATCACAAGACCGCCAGGCTGGCCGTACGGGAGCGCGCCTCCTGGCCGGAGGAGGAGATCCCCGCCGCCCTGCGCGGGCTTGCGGCGCTGCCCGGGGTCCACGAGGCGGCCATCCTGGCCACCTGCAACCGGGTCGAGATCTACGCCGCCGTGGAGAACCCGGCGCGCGAGGCCGGGCGGATCCGAGCCTGGTGGGGCGACGGGCGCGGGCTCGGGCCGCACCTGGAGGAGTCGGGCTACGTCTACGTGGACGCCGAGGCCGCCGGCCACCTTTTCGCCGTGGCCGCCGGCCTCGACTCGCTGGTACTGGGCGAGACGCAGATCCTCGGCCAGGTGCGCCACGCCTACCGCCTGGCCCAGCTGGCAGGCACGATGGGCAAGAACCTCTACGAGCTCTTCGACCGGGCGCTGGCCACGGCCAAGCGCGTCCATACCGAGACGGCGCTCAGCCGCACGCCGGCCAGCGTGCCGCACGCGGCCGCCGAGCTGGTGCGCGGCATCTTCCCCGACCTGGCAGAGCGGGCGCTTCTCGTGGTGGGCGCGGGGCGGACGGCGGCGCTGGCCGCCCGGCAGCTGGCCGCCGCGCGGCCCGGGCGCCTGATCATCGCCAACCGGACGCCGGCGCGGGCCGCGGCCCTCGCGGCCGAGCTCGGCGCCGAGGCGGCCGGCCTGGAGGCGCTGGAGGCGCTCCTGGCGCAGGCGGACGTGGTGCTGACCGCCACCAGCGCCCCCCGCCTCCTCGTCACGCGGGAGATGGTGGCGCGCGCGCTGGTCGGGCGCCAGCGGCCGCTCTTCCTGGTGGACATCGCGGTGCCGCGCAACGTCGACCCGCAGGCCGGCTCGCTGGAGGGCGCCTACCTGTACGTGGTGGACGACCTCCAGGTGCTGGTGGCGCGGGAGCTGGAGGCGCGGGCGCGCGAGACGGCCCGGGCGCGCGCGCTGGTGGCCGAGGAGGTGGAGGCCTTCCGCGAGTGGCAGGCCTCGCAGAACGTGGTGCCGCTGGTGCGGCGGCTGGTCGACCGGGCCGAGGGCGTCCGCCGCGCCGAGCTGGAGAAGACCTTCCACCGCCTGGCCGGCCTGGACGAGCGGGAGCGGCAGGCGCTGGAGCAGCTGACCGCCAGCATCGTCCACAAGCTCCTGCACGACCCCATCGAGGCGCTGAAGGAGGGCGCCTCGCACCCGGAGGGGGCCGACTTGGCCGCGGCCTTCCGGCGTCTCTTCCGCCTCGAGGAGGAGGGCGGCGAGGCGGACGAGGCGGGCGGGAGGCGCGAGGCGGCCGCCGCCCTCCGGGAGGGCGGGGCATGAAGATCCGCCTCGGCACCCGCGGCTCGCGCCTGGCCC